>CALMRR010000027.1 GCA_937871925.1 uncultured Petrotoga sp. | reverse complement strand
GCAAGAAGCGGTCTGAAAGGATAATCAATGCCGTACATTTATATAAGCAATACTCCTAAAAAAGCCAAAAGAAAGAGTTCCAGAAAGTTAAGGCGTATAATTGTTCTCTTTTTCTTTATAGGATTAACTGTTTTTTTTGTGTACGAAATATCTAGACAGTTTTCTTTATATAATGATTTAAAAGAAAAATATGATAATCTTTCGCAAAAATACGAAAGTCTTATGAATATTTACAATGAAAAACAAAAGATACTTCAGGATCTTGAAGACAAACTCAAGGGAAAAGGAGTTCATTTTGATGGACATACAATCAAAGAATTTGATATTTACAACATCGAACAAACCGAACAATCAACAGATACAACTGGCACGCAGCTACGCTGAAAAGTACAATGGTTTTTATACAGACAGAAAACTAATAGATTTTGCATCCCTTGATGAGAGCTTTTGTTTTGTAATAGAAAAAGATGGTTCTTTGAAAATAAGATGGAAAGATGGTCAGTTTTTTTATCATCCATCGGTTGCTAAGATAAAGTATTCAAGTTATCTGTTCAATAAAACAGATCCGCTTTTGAAAATATTAAGCATATCAAGCAGCGATACAGTTGTTGATCTTACCATGGGATTGGCAAGTGAAGCGCTTTTTATAGCAGCTTTCTGTAAATGCGTTACAGGAATCGAAGGTTCATTACCTATATATATAATTGTCAGCGAAGGCTTAAGTAACTATAGTTACGAATATGAATGGATGAAGCAAGCGTCAAAAAAAGTAGTCTGCGTTTACTCAGATCTGCGTGAATATATAAGGAATCAACCCAATGATTCTTTTGATACTGTATACTGTGATCCTATGTTTGAACATCCCAAGTACTCTTCGTCATCAATCAATCCGTTAAGAAAATTTGCAATTTATGATCCTGTGACTTCTGAGGATGTCAATCATATGCTTAGGATAGCACGTAAGAGAGTAGTTATTAAAGCGAGAAGTAATGACAGTCTATGGGAAAGATTCAAATTTTCTTACACTACAGACAGACGAAAAAATGACATCTCTTTCGGGGTAATAGAAAAACAATGAGAGTACCAATAATAACAGGTCCTACTGCCTGTGGAAAAACTGATCTTTCTATAGCTCTAGCTGAACACTTGGGTGGAGAAATAATCTGTCTTGATTCCAGACAGATATATAAGTATCTGGATATAGGAACAGCTAAACCATCAACACAAGATATGGAAAAAGTAAAGCATCATCTTTTTGGATTTGTTGACCCATCCATCAGCTATAGTGCTTATGATTATAGGAATGATGCTTTAAAATGTATAAAAAAAATCTTAAATTCAGGACATATGCCGATTCTTGTAGGCGGTACAGGGTTATATATAGACTGTCTCATAAAAGGTGTGATTGAGGTTGGCTCGGACTATGGACTAAGGAAGCATCTTATGAAAATGGAGAATGAATCTCCTGGCAGCTTAAAGAAAATACTTTTTTCCATTGATTCACAAAGTGGGGAACGGATTGCTGAAAACGATATAAAAAGAACTATCAGAGCAATAGAGATATATATACTTACAGGTAAAAAGATGTCAAGTTTAGTTAACAAAAATAATGTTAAAAGTGAGTTTGATTTTGATATAATTGTTTTAGACAGAGACAGAAAAGAGCTTTATGAAAGAATAGACAAAAGAATAGACGATATGTTGAGTCAAGGTATGGTCATGGAAACATCAGAACTTATAAGCAGATACCCTGAATCATGTAATGCACTTAATACCTTAGGATACAAGCAGATTATAGAGTATCTTAAAGGCAGAATGGGGTATGAGGAAGCTGTAAACAGAATAAAATTTGAAACTCATCATTATGCCAGGCGTCAGATAATTTATTTCAGGCACTTTCAAAATGCCAAATGGATTAATCTTTCTTCAAAAAAGAATGAAGAAATTAAAAATGAACTTTTTGATTACATTAGAAGGGGGAATTAATTATGCCGGAAAAGTTTAATCTTCAGGATAGGTTTTTAAACATTATACGTACAAATAAGCTTGAAGTAAAGATTTATTTTGACGGAGGTTTTCAGACCAGTGGACAGGTAAAATCTTTCGATAACTATACTGTCCTCATTGAAAAGAATGGTCAGCAGTCGTTAGTATACAAGCATGCAATAAAAATGATGGTACCTTCCAAGTACATAAAGCTTTTCCAGCAGCCAGCTGAAACGTCTCAGGAAAATACGGAAGAAAATTAAGGAGTGATTCAGAATCATAGGAGTTATAATAAGCATCTACAGAGATGCTAATACCGTAATAGAAATTGCGGAGTTAGCAGAACTATGCAAAAGTATTGGTATACAGATACATGACCATATAACACAGAAGCTAATAAAGACAGATCCAAAACACTACTTAGGTTCCGGAAAGATACAAGAAGTGAAAAATCTTGTGACATTTACAAAGAGTGAAATGGTGATTGTAAATGACAGACTCAGCAGTACACAGAAAAAAAATCTGGAAAAGCTTTTATGTGTGCAGGTAATGGATAGGAACGAAGTAATTCTTCAGATATTCAGGAAAAATGCATGTTCATCAGAAAGTAAATGTCAGGTCGAACTTGCGAGTCTGCAGTACGAACTCCCTAAACTTATAGGAAAAAATGATAATCTTTCCAGAACCGGTGGAGGGATTGGTACTGTTGGTCCAGGAGAAACCGAACTTGAGTACAATAGAAGAACTATTCAAAAACGTATAAGTGCTCTTAAGTCTAAACTTAAAGAAATTGAAGCTGAACATCAAAGAAACAGAAAAAACAGACTTGAATCATCTTTGCCTATAATATCTATAGTAGGCTATACTTCTGCTGGAAAATCCACATTACTGAAAAATATTTCAGGCGATGAGAACATACTTGTCTCGCCTGATTTGTTTTCTACTCTTACTCCTTCAGTAAGGAGAATAAAGTTTGCTTGTGGACTTGCGGCAGTAGTGTCAGATACCGTAGGATTTGTAAACAGGTTGCCACTTGAACTGATAGAGTCTTTTAAATCGACACTTCAAGAAATAAAGGATTCGGATATAATAATAAAAGTAATAGACTTGTCCTCACCATGCACAGCTATGCACATAAGAACTATAGATAGTATACTTGGAGAGCTTAATGCACAGGGGATACCTCAGATAATTATTTTTAATAAAGTTGATGTTTCGGAGCAATTTAAAATAGACGATTACAAGTTACTTTATCCCAAGGCTTTGTTTACGAGTGCAGCGGATCCATTTAACAAAAGTGAAATACTTCAGTTTATCCAGGACAGTTTAATTGAAAAGGGCATAATAAAAAACAATACTGTTGAAGTTCTTTCCAGTGAAGAGTGGAAATTTTTGAAGTTTATAGGTAATATTGGTATATGTGAAAAGAAAAGTATAGAGGAAAAAGTTTACTTTAGAATGCTTAGTAAAGAATCTCAGTATAAGAAAATAATCAATTCTTTGGAGGTGTAGAAGTCTTGAAAAAAACATATATACTAATTTTCTTATTTTTATTTGGAATCACACTAATAGGGGCGGTTTTTACACCTCCCGTAAGAAATTCTTATATTACGGCTTCTTTTGGTGAGTTCAGAGATACTGGCGACAAACCTCATTTTCATCTAGGTGTTGATTTTTCAACATTTAACAGAGAGGGAATAAATGTTTATTCTGCAGCATCGGGATATGTTTATAAGATATGGATGAACGACCCTATATATGGTAATGCGGTTTTCATAAAACACGAAGATCTTAATCTAATAACTGCATATGCTCACCTTCAGGATTTTGGAGATCGTATAAAATATTACTCCGAACTAATTAAGAAAGAGTTTAAAGGCGAAGGTAAAATTGAAGTAGTGTTTCCAAAAGATCAGATACAAGTTCAGAGAAGCGAACTAATAGCTCTTTCTGGAAGTTCAGGTGCAGCAGAAGCGCCCCATCTTCATTTTGAAGTCAGAGAAGCTAATGAAAATGGCGATATTATACGAGATCCTCTTGAGTATCTTGATTATGCCGAAACACGTACAAAAGCACTGGAACTTTTAGGGGTCATTTCAGATAATGCTGAGTATAAAACTGATTCAACTAATAATATTACAATTAAATTTTCTGGTCAGTATCCTAAGATAGAACTCAAAGTAAGAGAAGTACTAGGTAAGAATACTCCTGTTATGCCAAAACGTATATCTTTGAAGATAGGTGATATGCTTATTTATCAGATTGATTTTTCAAAAATACTTGAGAGTGAATCTTACAATCCATCTGTTGTATTTGGAAATTCATCAACGATGACACTTTATACATTAAAGATGTTTTCAACGGAAAGTGTTACTCCGATTCAGGTAAATAACTGGAATCAGTTTTCAATGAACAGTCAAAATACTTTTACCGGAGAAGTAACTTTAGAGGATACTTGGGGAAATAGACAGAATTACAAGATCAATTTTGTTAGAAATTAAACTGTTACTGTTTTTTAACCTTAAATGATGTAAAATATTTGAGTAGTGATTATTTATATTTAGGAGGTCTACTATGAAGGGATATTTGTTTACAAGCGAAAGTGTTACAGAAGGACATCCTGATAAGATGGCCGATCAGATTTCAGATGCTATTCTTGATGCTATTCTTGAAAAAGAAAATCCTCACAATAGAATAAATGCAAGGGTGGCTGTAGAGACTCTTGTGGCTACCGGTATGGCCGTTGTGGCCGGTCAGGTAAGAACGGATGTTTATGTTGATATACCTGAGATAATAAGAAAAACAGTTATTGATATAGGGTATACCAGGGCAAAGTATGGTTTTGACGGTGAAACCTGTGCTGTTCTTACATCTATTGATAAGCAATCTGATGATATAGCTATGGGAGTTGACAAATCTCTTGAAGCAAAAGAGGGGAAATCTCATGAGGATCCTTATCTAAAAATAGGAGCAGGTGATCAGGGAATAATGTTTGGATATGCCTGTAACCAAACTCAAGAATTAATGCCATTGCCAATAATGCTCGCACATAAGCTGGCTTACAGAATGGGGCAGGCGAGAAAAAATAAAGAAACAGAGATATTCCGTCCTGACGGAAAAACGCAGGTTACGGTTTTATATGATGAGAATAATAAACCTGTTTCTATAGACACTGTGCTTATATCTACTCAACACGATCCTCAGGCCTCAAAAATCGATATTGAAAACGCTGTAAGAGAATTTGTAATAAATCCAGTTATTCCAAAAGAATTATTGACAAAAGATACTAAAATTCTTATTAATCCTACCGGAAGATTTGCTATAGGAGGCCCACAGGCTGATACAGGTCTGACAGGTAGAAAGATTATAGTAGATACTTACGGAGGGTGGATACCTCACGGAGGCGGAGCATTTTCCGGTAAAGATCCTACAAAAGTTGACAGATCTGCACATTATTATGCGAGATATGTTGCAAAAAATATTGTGGCTGCAGGTCTTGCCGATGAAGTACTGATACAGCTTGGTTATGCAATTGGCGTTGCAGAACCCTTATCTATACTCATTGACACTAAGGGAACGGCTAAAGTTGAAACAGAAAAGCTTGAAAAAGTTGTTAAAGAGATCTTTGATTTCAGACCTGGAGCAATAATAAGAAATCTTGATCTTTTGCGCCCAATCTATAAAAAAACAGCCGCTTATGGTCACTTTGGAAGAAACGATTCAGACTTTACTTGGGAAAGAACCGATAAAGTTGAGGAATTAAAGAAAGCATTCTAAAAGGAGGTAGCAAAGTGCCAAACATTGATTCAGCGAAAAAGAGAGTAAGACAGGATGAAGTTAGAAAAGAAAGAAACAAAGCTTATAAGTCAAGGTTTAAGAACTCAATAAAAAAAGTTCTTTCAGCAATGGAGAAAAAAGCTGGAAAAGAAGAGTTAATGATACTTCTTTCCGAAGCATTTAAGAGTATTGATAAAGCTGCTTCAAAAGGTGTTATTCATAAGAATCAGGCAGCTAGAAGGAAATCAAGACTTCATATCAAAGTTAAAAAATTCTTAGGTGAAGTAGCTCCACAATAAAAATGAATACTCCCGGCATATGCCGGGTGTTTTTTTAAGGGTGAATATCATGAATACAGCAGCTTTAAAATATTTTATCCAACCCAAGACTTTCGCTAAGTTTCCTATCAGTTGGAATGAAGTTTTTGGAAACAAAAATAAACTGATTGTCGAAATAGGGTTTGGAAACGGTGAATTTATGGCTTACAGCGCCATGAAAGATACTCAATTTAATTATATAGGCTTTGACACTTCAATAACCTCATGTTATAAAGCTCAGGTAAAGCTTTTTAATTTAGGAATAGAAAATGCTAGAATAGTACTCGATGATGCCAGATTTTGCATTAGAGAACTTTTTTCTCAGGAAAGTATTCATAAATTAATAGTGAATTTTCCTTGCCCTTGGCCTAAAGCTAAACAAGAGGATAGAAGAATATTTATTTACTCATTTATTGATACAATAGCAAATGTTCTTAAAATAAATGGAACAGTTGAATTGGTAACAGATGTTCAATGGTATGCTGAACAAGTATACGAAAAATTCTTATCAGATGAATGCTTTTATGTTGATGAAATAAAAACTGATTTTCAAAGGGAAATAAAAACGAGATATGAAGAAAAATGGGAAAAAATGGGAAGAAATAAGTACATGGTTTTGGTGCATAAAAAAGCTTCAAGGTCAGTTCAAAGATTATTAGAGGGAAGTGAGGACATGCCACACAAGCTTGTTGAAAAAATTGATCATTCAAAAGCAAAGGATCTGTTGGAAAGAAAATTTTCTTGTGGAGAACAAACATTTATAGTTAAAGAATTTTTTTATAATCATGAGGAAAACAGATATATTTTCAGAGTGTTTTCAGCGGATGGTGATTACTGTCAGCAATACTATGTAAAAGCAGTAAAAAGAGAAGATAAATATCTAGTAAAGCTTGATTCAACGACGATACCTTTCAGAACACCTGCGGTTAAGTGGTCAGTATTAACTATTGCTGATGAAATCAGCAAGTAAAGAAGGAGGCTAGAAAAATTGAAGATAACGGTTCTTGGCGCTGGAAGCTGGGGAAGCGCAATTTCTAAGGTTCTTTCCTTGAATGGGCATGATGTAAGTATTTGGACAAGGGAAGAAAAAATATATAATTCTTTTCTTAACGGTGAAAATCCTTATTATCTTCCTGGAATTACTCTTTCAAGGACGATTAAACCATTTTTGGAAATTGATAAGAGCATAGAAGGATCAGAAGTAATAGTAAACGCTATTCCGGCACAGTTTACTAGAAGCGTTATGAGACAAGTTAAAGATATAGGAAAAAAACTGTTTATAAATCTTGCCAAGGGAATAGAAATAGAGAGTGGAATGCTTATAAATCAGATTTTTTTTCAGGAGGCAAAATCAGAATTTTATTGTACACTAAGCGGTCCGAGTCATGCAGAAGAAGTTGCGAGAGATATTCCGACCACAGTTGTAGCATGCAGTAAAAATGCAACTACAGCAGAATTTGTACAAAAATTATTTAGTAATGCATCCTTTCGTGTATATACAAACAGTGATGTATCAGGAGTAGAAATATGTGGTGCATTGAAAAATATCTATGCAATTGCCTGTGGCATAATTGATGGTTTTGGAACATGGGATAATTCCAAAGCTGCTTTGATAACCAGATCTATGGTAGAACTGGCCAGATATGGCGAAAATAATGGGGCAAAAAAAGAGACTTTTTTTGGTTTGGCAGGTATTGGGGATATGATCGTAACTTGTACTTCTCTTCATAGCAGAAATAGACACGTGGGAGAAATGATAGGCAAAGGAAAGTCTCTCGACGAAATAATAGAGAGTATGAACCAAGTTGCCGAAGGAGTTTATACTTCAAAAGCTTTGCATAGGATATTAAAGGAAAAATATACAGAAATGCCAATAGCTGAGAAAATATACAGTATACTATACGAGAGTTACGATCCTAAAAAAGCTATAAGTGATTTAATGAACAGGGAACTAAAAGCAGAGTAGAATATACAGTAACAGTAAAAGTTAAGGAAAAAACAGAACAATTTTTCTATATTGTTGTTGTAAGAGAATGTTTACATAATAAAACCTAAATAATAGAAAAAAGAATAAAACTCTTTTTATAAAAGAGTTTTATTCTTTTCTTTTAGAAAGCGCTGCTATAGGACGAAAAAAGGATAGTCTTAAAATATTATGCTTCTAATATGAAATAAAAAGTATTTGATATAAAAAGTATCCTCTCTGTGTCTTTATTTTTTTAATTAATAGTTACCATGTAAATTCATAATTTTACGTATTTTTCCTCTACAGTAAAAGGAAAGCGAGCTTAATCAGCTGAAAAGTCTATTAAAAAAGAATTTAAGCAAGTTCATAAAAACTTTTCTTGATTAACCAAAATGGATATGATACTCTTTATAGTGCTATTATTTGATAGGGGTTGATTTTAGTGACAACAAATGAGTTACTTGAACAGATCAAGTTGAGAATATCAAAAGAGACATGGAATAACTGGTTATCTACGGCCAAAGTCCTTGAAATAGAAGGTGACTCAGTAAAGGTAGGTTTGGGGAATATATTTATTAAAGAAACTGTTGAAAAGCGTTTTGGTTCTGTTATAGCCGATGCTGTTACAGATGCTTTAGGTAAAAAAGTATCAATAGTTTTTTCTGAGATTCCTATTCAGGAATCAACAAGTACATATTCCGGTCCTATAATAAAAAACAGACCTTTAAAACTTTCAGAGGTGAATACTGAGTTTACTTTTGAATCATTTATAGTAGGAATCAACAATAAGATAGCTTATCAGTCATCACTTGAAGTTTCTCGTAATCCAGGAAAGTACAATCCTCTTTTTATATATGGGGATGTGGGTATCGGTAAAACGCATCTTCTTCATGCTATTGCAAATTACGTTATGGAACATTCTCCTGATCTAAGGATTATGTATATGACGGCGGAAGATTTTATGAACGAGATGATGAAGGCAATTAGAAATCAATCTATGGATGATTTTAGGGAAAGGTTAAGAAAAACCATAGACATTCTGCTTTTGGACGATATCCAGTTTCTTATAGGTAAAAATACCGCACAAACCGAACTTTTTCATACATTTAATTCTCTTTTTAACGCCGGAAAACAGGTGGTCATATGCTCTGACAGAACTCCGGAAGAGCTATCGACTTTTAATTCAAGGCTGATAAGCAGGTTTGAAATGGGTTTTCTTGCATGTATAGAGCATCCTGATACAGATACCAGATTTCTTATTGCAAAGAAAATGGCTAATCTTATTCCAGTAGAACTATCAGATGAAGTTGCAATGTATATTGCGCAGAATGTAGATTCTAATCTCAGAAAGCTTAGAGGAACAATAATGAATCTTATGCTTCACAGTAAAATGTCAGGAAAAAATCTTGATCTGAATGAAACCAAAAAAATTCTGAAGTTGTATAAGCTAGGTAACGATAGTAAAAAGATAGATGGTATAGAAATAGATAAAAACATCAAGGTTAATAATATCATCAGTGCTGTTCTGTCAGAGTTCAAACTTGAAAAACAAGAGCTTTATTCTAATTCTAGAAAGAAGTCTGTCGCACAGGCAAGACAGCTACTGGCATATATGTTAAAAGTGTATACCAAATTGAATGTAAATGAGATTTCAAAGGAGCTGAAAAGGAATCATTCAACCATAAGCCAATCTATTAAAAAAGTTGAGCAATCACTGCTTGTTGGCAATAATATATTGAAAAGTCAGCTCGATGAGATAAAAACAAAAATTGAAGAAGAGGATTTGGATTTCAATGTAGTTTAAGGTGCCGTCTATTCGGTGCCTTTTTTTATAGTTGTTCAAATAGCTGGAATAAATCAAAATAGATGCTTCAAATCACCATTTTTTAACTAATAATATAAGGCATAGACATTGAAATTTTTTTCATTATGTACTAAACTTTATATATAGAGAGAAAAAAACGATATAAAGGAGAGATACTATGAGAGCTGTGATAAAAAAGGAAAGAGCTCCTGGGCTTACATTTCAAATGATGGAAGAACCTCAGATTGTTAATCCGCAGGATGTCAAAATCAAGATTCTTAAAGCTTCTATATGCGGAACCGATTTACATATATATAAGTGGGATCAATGGTCTCAGGAAAGAATAAAGCCTCCGCAGATTGGAGGACACGAGTTCGTAGGAAAGGTAATGGAAATAGGTCCTGCAGTAAAAGGAGTTAAGCCTGGCGATTATGTTGCATGTGAAACACATATTCCTTGCGGAGTATGCTATCTGTGTAAGACCGGTAATATGCATGTGTGTAGTGACATGAAGATACTAGGTGTACACAGGGATGGAGTTTTTGCTGATTACGTTGTAGTTCCTGAAGTGGTACTTTGGAAAGTAGATAAATCTATTCCATTGGAATATGCTTCGGTTATGGAACCTTTAGGGAATGCAATTCATACGCTTTCGTACGTTGATCTCAGAGCTAAGAACGTTCTTATAACCGGTGCCGGACCCATAGGCGCAATGGCAATAGCAGTTGCAAAGATAAGCGGAGCGGCATCCATAATGGTAAGCGAGGTATCGGAATATAGGAGAAATATGGCTCAGTCTTTGGGAGCAGATCTTCTGATAAATCCTGCTCAGGAAAGTCTCCAGGATAAAGTAAATTCATTTACTAACGGGCATGGAGCAGATGTTCTAATTGAAATGTCTGGAAATGTTGAAGCTTTGAATTCTGGAATGAATGCTGTTCGTAACTGTGGTCAAATAAGCATATTGGGAGTATTTAAAGATGCAAGAATACCCTTTGAAATGAACACGGCTGTATTCAAAAATCTTAGTATTTTTACTGTCACAGGAAGAAAAATGTTTGAAACATGGCATCAGGCTGAACAATGGTTGAAATATAGAAAAATTGATATAAGTAAAGTTGTTACCCATTCCTTTGATCTTGAGGATTTTGAAAAAGGGTTTGAACTGATGGCCAGTGGGAAATCAGGAAAGATAGTGCTCAATATCAATAAAGACTGATGAAGGGGGATAAAATGGATTTAATAAAAGAACTTTGTGACGAGATGAATCAATTGAAGGAGAATGGCCTTGCACTTAACATAAGAACATTACAGACAGCTCAGGGACCGTGGCTGGAAATAGAAAACAAAAAAGTACTTAATATGTGTTCAAATAATTATTTAGACTTTGCTAACAGATCCGAGTTGAAAGAGGCAGCTAAAAAAGCAGTTGATGAATGGGGAGTAGGACCCGGAGCAGTCAGATCCATAGCAGGAACGCTCACAATCCATGAAAAACTTGAAAAAGAGCTTGCAGATTTTAAGAATGTTGAAGCTACATTGGTTTTACAATCTGGATTCAATGCCAATCAAGCGGTTATCGCTCCTATAACCGGAGAAAATGATGCAATTCTATCTGATGAGCTTAACCATGCAAGTATTATTGATGGAGTAAGACTTTCAAAAGCAAAGAGATATGTATGGGCGCACAAAGACCATAAAGATCTTGAAGCACAGCTGCAGAAAGCAAAATCGGATGGTGCCCGTAGGATGCTTGTAATAACTGACGGTGTTTTCAGTATGGACGGGGATATTGCCCCCTTGCCTCAGATCAGTGAGGTATGCAAGAAGTACGAGGCCATGCTCATGGTGGATGATGCACACGGAGAAGGGGTTCTTGGAAAAAGTGGAAGAGGAATAGTTGACCATTTTCATCTTCATGGTCAGGTTGATATTGAAGTAGGAACTTTGTCCAAAGCTTTTGGTATCGTAGGAGGATTTGTTGCAGGTAAAAAAGGATTAATAGAGTATCTTAAGAATAAAGCTAGACCTTTTTTATTTTCCAGTTCTCTTTCACCTGCTGAAACCGGTGCAGCTTTAGCTGCATTAGAAATACTTAAAAAATCTGATGAACCTGTGAGAAGGCTGTGGGAAAATGCTGATTACTTCAAGGCAGAAATGAAGAAAATGGGATTTGATATTGGAAATAGTGTTACTCCTATTACTCCTGTGATGCTCTATGAAGCTTCAACAGCGAAGGAGTTCAGCAAAAAGCTTTTTGAAGAGGGAGTATTCGCATCTTCAATAGGGTATCCAACAGTTCCTAAGGGAAAGGCAAGGATAAGAGTAATGATAAGTGCAGGTCATTCTAAAGAAGATCTTAAATTTGCTCTTTCAAAGTTTGAAAAAATAGGAAGGGAAATGAAAGTAATAAAATAAATGCTTAAAGATTACGCGTAAGCGTAATCTTTTTTTTTTGGATGATAAACTAAGTTGTTAATTAGTAACATATTAAGTTACATTCTAATGTTATAATCTCCTACGAAAAAGGAGGAAGAAGTTTATGGAATATAATAAAGATATGATTTTTGATATAGTAGTTGTGGGAGCCGGTCATGCAGGCATAGAAGCAGGAATAATTTGTGCAAAAATGGGTATGAAGACTCTTATTTTAAACATAAATCTTGATATGGTCGGATGGGCCTCATGTAATCCGGCAATAGGCGGACCTGCCAAAGGAGTTGTTGCTCGAGAGGTAGATGCTTTGGGTGGAGTTATGGCAAGAGTTACCGATGATACTATGATTAATGTAAGAATGCTTAATACAAGTAAGGGAATAGCTGTAAGAGCACTTAGAGCACAGATAGACAAGTATGAATACTCAAGGGAAATGAAGAGAATTCTCGAAAGTACAGACAATCTTTATCTCCGCTATGGTGTTGTCAGAGAAATTCTCACTGAATCGGGAAAAGTAAAAGGATTAGTAACGGAATTCGGTATGAAGTATGACTGCCGTGCAGTGATATTAACTACCGGTACTTTTTTGGGAGGAAAACTTTTTATTGGCAGAGAGGTTCAGTATGGTGGAAGACTTGGAGAACTACCGGCAAATGGTCTTACAAAGAATCTTATGGATCACGGAATAAAAATGGAGAGATTTAAAACCGGAACACCCGCAAGAATAAGAAAGGACTCTATAGATTTTTCAAAGATGGAAATCCAACAGACTTCCTCAGAGCCTCTTGCATTTTCGTTTTTTTCAAAGAAAAAAATTTTATCTCCTGAGTATCCTTGTTGGCTGACACGCACAAATAATAACACGCATGACGTAATAAGAAAATATATTTCATTTTCTCCCTTATATGGTGATGTAAAGCTTGTACAGGGAAAAGGTCCAAGATACTGTCCTTCTATTGAAGATAAAGTCATGAAGTTTGATAAACAATCACATCAAATATTTGTTGAGCCGGAATCAAGGTATTCTAAAGAGTATTATCTTAACGGATTAAGCACGAGTCTGCCAATTGAGGCACAAATAGGTATTATACGGTCAATAAATGGTCTTGAGAATGCAGTTATTGAAAGACCGGCTTATGCGGTAGAGTATGATTATGCTTGTCCAGATCAGTTGTTTCCTACACTTGAAAGTAAAAAAATAGAAAATCTCTATTTTGCAGGACAAATAAACGGAACGAGTGGATACGAAGAAGCTGCAGGTCAAGGAGTGGTTGCAGGAATTAATGCAGCTGCCAAGCTCAAAGGAATGAAGCCTTTGGTACTCAGAAGAGACGAGGCTTATATTGGAGTTTTGATTGATGACATAATTAACAAAAGTGTAGATGAACCA
This sequence comes from uncultured Petrotoga sp., assembly GCA_937871925.1. Classification (GTDB taxonomy): domain Bacteria; phylum Thermotogota; class Thermotogae; order Petrotogales; family Petrotogaceae; genus UBA5851. The sequence continues at coordinate 2,328 of CALMRR010000027.1, read as the reverse complement.
TACAGGTTACTTACATCACGGTCAGAATTTCGACTGCTTTTGCGTCATGACAATGCACATCTGAGACTCGCAAAGTATGGATACGAGTATGGTCTAATATCTCAGGATTTTTATAGAGCTGTTCAAAAAATAGAAAAAGAGGTTAATGAAAATATTGAAAGAATATCAAGGATAAATGTTTATCCATCAACTGTAAATGATATTTTGAGATCGTACTCTACTGAGCCGATTGAACATACTATGAAACTGGGAGATATACTTAAGCGTCCGCAAATTCCATATGAGGCTTTGAAACAGTTTGACAGTGTACCTATTCAAAATGATGAAATTGCTGAGCAGACTGATATATACTTTAAATATGGTGGTTATCTGAAAAAAATGGAAGAAGAAGTAAAGAAGATGAAAAAAATGGAAGAGATAATTATTTCTGACAGTTTTGATTATGATCAGGTTCATAACCTTGCATTCGAGGCAAGAGAAAAATTAAAAAAAATAAAGCCAACATCAATTGCCCAGGCAATGAGAATTCCTGGAATCAATCCATCTGATATATTAAATCTTTCAGTTTACGTAAACAAAAAATAACATAAAAATTTTAAATAATCCCTTTTGTTGATAAAAATAAAACAAGAGGGATTATTTTTTTAAAGCATTAGTTTTATTCTTTATACTTAAAAATACTGAAAGAAGTATAAAAACAATAATCATTATGCTTATAGGCTTAAAAAAAATACCTGTTATCAGTTCTCTTACTGAACCGCTTAAAGATAAAGCTCTACGGAAGTTAGAGTCCATCATCTCTCCTAGAACAATTCCTAAGACCATAGCCGCAGTAGAAAAGCCAGTTCTTCGCATAAAAAATCCAATAACTCCAAAAACTGTCATTATAGATACCTCATAAAGACTCGAATTTACAGAATATGCTCCGATTATACATAGAATAGCTATTAAAGGAAGCATTATTTTTTTAGGTACCAGAACTACTTTTGATAATACCGGTATAAAAAGAAATCCCAAAACAATAATGAAAAAGGATCCTATCAATGTTGATAAGACAATGAGTTCAAATGCCTGAGGATTTTCTTTTATAAAAAGCGGTCCAGGTCTTAAGCCATGAACATAAAAAGCAGAAAGCATTACAGCTGTTACTGCATCACCTGGTATTCCAAGAGTAAGCATAGGTACAAGGGCTCCTCCTATACAGGCATTATTGGCGCTTTCACTGGCAGCTATACCCTCAGGAGCACCTTGTCCAAAAGGTATTTTTGGTTTTCTTGCATACTTCTTTGCACTGTCATAAGCCAAAAGAGAAGCAACTGGAGCACCAGCTCCGGGAAGAATACCTATTATAGTTCCTATAGCGCTAGATATCAAAGATATTTTCCAGTATTTTAATATCTCCTTAAAAGAAACTTTTTCATTGTTATTTAATATGGAGATTTGAGAACTGGCTTGAGATGAGATCTGCTCTAGTACTTCGGAAAAACCAAACAAGCCAATCAGAACAGGAACAATAGGAATTCCCATCTGAAGATTCAGCGAGCCGAATGTAAATCTTGGAACTCCCATAATAGAGTCAATTCCAACCATGCTGATCATAACTCCAATAAAAGCACTTATATGACCTTTTAGAATACTTTTTGAAGTGAGTGAACCTACTGTCGTAAGGCCAAAAAAAGCAAGAAGAAAGTAATCTATCGGCGAAAATGAGAGTGCAATTTTTGATAGTGGCTTAGCAATAAGCGAAAGAACAATTAAACCAAATACTGTTCCGATAAAAGAATATACAGTTGCAATCCAAAGAGCCTTTTTAGAGTTACCATTGCAGCTCATAGGAAATCCATCAAATGATGTTGCCACAGATGCTGGTGTACCCGGTATATTGACAAGTATGGAAGTTATTGCACCTGAATATACGCCCACAACGTATACTCCTATAATCAGAGCAATGGCATCATAAAAAGGCCATGAATAAGTAACAGATAAGAGCAATGCGGTTGCCATTGTTACTGACAAACCCGGAAGTGCTCCTATAATAAGTCCTATTAAAGATCCTGAAAATAAAATAAGCAGAAAGCGCAAATTAAAAACTGATAAAAAATAATCCACAAAATCACCTTATGGAAGAGCTACATTAAGTACCTTCCCGAATATGAAAAATATAACTGCTGAAGATAAAAATGAGATGATAAGGTTTAAAAGTAAATTTTTTTGTCCTGAAAGTATTGAAAGTATAAAAACATATAAAATTGTTGCATAAAAAAAATGTATATATGGAACTAAAAAAATAAAAGCAAAGGTAAGTATAATAGTAAATAATAACTTCCA
>CALMRR010000026.1 GCA_937871925.1 uncultured Petrotoga sp. | reverse complement strand
ATTCAATGTAGGAAGACTTGATTACGGTACTTCCGGTCTGATATTCCTTACAAATGACGGTGAGCTTGCCGATCTTCTTATGCATCCTAGATATAAAATCGAAAAAACTTATCAGGCGCTTATCAAGGGTAATCCTACCGGTCAGGAGCTTTCGATGCTGGAAAAGGGTGTTGAAATATTGATTGAAGAAGAACCATACAAAACTGCGCCAGCCAAGATTGAAAAAGTTCTTAAAAAGGGAGAAAACTCAGAGGTAACAGTTACCATAACAGAGGGGAAAAAGCGTCAGGTAAGGCTCATGTTCAGAGCAATCAATCATAATGTGATAAAACTCAGAAGAGTGAAGTTCGGTCCGTGGTCAATTGAGGATGTGCCTAATCCCGGTGACATAAAAAAACTTAACTGGAAAGAGGTTCAAAAAATAAAAGAGGACTTGAAAGATAGAATCAAGTAGTATAACGGGGTGAAAAATTTGTTTTCAGAGCTGAAAAATATAGTGTATGAATGTGGTAAAGAGCTGTTGAAATGGAAGAAGACGGGTTATGATATAAGAGACAAAAATGGACCGGACGATATAGTCACAGAGCTTGATTTGAGAACTCAGGATCTTCTTATGGAAAAGCTTCTAAAGAAATTTGGAGATATAGAGGTTCTTGCTGAGGAAAAAGATCTGGACAGAAGACCGAAGGTCAGTGAGTATTGGGTGATAGACCCAATAGATGGAACAGTAAACTTTTCAAGAGGCATGGCAGAGTACTGTATTTCTGTAGCTTATGTGCGTGGCGATGAGCCTGAAATAGGCATCGTATATGTTCCGCAGATGGATATGATGTTTGCCTGTCACAGAGGATATGGAGCTTTTCTTAATGATGAAAAGATTATGCCCTGCTGGTCGAAAAATCTGAGCAAGTCGATAATAACCATGGGTAATATAAAAGGTACTACCTATAAGTACTTTGAACTTTTGGAGCATCAGGTTATGCGTATAAGGATAATGGGCAGTGCAGCAATACAGACAGCGTATACCGCTTCAGGTTTTGCCGATGCGTTTATAAGCCTTAAGGCAAATGCATGGGATATAGCTGCCGGATATCTTCTGCTTAAAGAAAGCGGTGGAGAGGTTGTCCGCTTTGACGGCAGCAAAGCGGGAATATACGATCAAAAAGCATTATATGCTAATCCATACATAACCGGAGATCTGATAAAAATACTAAAGGGGTGGGAAAAATGAAAGCTATAGTACTTTGTGCTGGAAAAGGAACAAGACTAAGACCATTGACATTTACTAATGCAAAGCCGCTTATTCCGGTAGCTAATAAACCAACCATAATGTACAGCCTTGAAATGATAAAAAATGCTGGAATAGTAGACGTTGGCATAATAGTCAATCCTGACAATAAAAAAGATTTTGAGGCCGCATTAGGAGATGGTAGCAGAATAGGTCTCAACCTTAGCTATCATGTACAGGCTGAACAAAAAGGATTGGCTCATGCTGCTTCAATAGCCCAGGAATTTATAGGAGAAGACACTTTTCTGATGTATCTGGGTGACAACATGATAACCGTCGATCTTGGAAAGTTTATAAAGGATTTTGAGGAAAAAAATCTCGACTCTTCAATTCTTCTTACTCCCGTTGAAGATCCTTCAAGGTTTGGTATAGCTGTAATGGAAGAAGACAAAGTAGTCAGAGTAATTGAAAAACCTAAAGAGCCGCCTTCGAATCTTGCTATAGTAGGTGTATACATATTCAAACCTATGGTTTTTGAGGGGATAAAAGACTTAAAGCCTTCAGCCAGAGGAGAGTATGAGATTACCGATGCAATACAGTGGATGATATCTTCCGGTAAAACAGTCGGTGCCAAGATAATAAAAGAATGGTGGAAAGATACCGGCAAACCTGAAGATCTTATTGAGGCCAATAGAGTTATTCTTGAAACCTTTAAAACAAGTTTCATTGAAGGAAATGTTTATGAGAACAGTGTGGTGAACGGCAATGTTCATATAGGCAAGAATTCAAAGATTATGGGTTCGATAGTAAGAGGGCCTGTCATAATAGGAGAAAACTGTACTATTACCAATGCTTTTATAGGTCCATACACATCGGTAGGCAATGGTGTCAATATAGAGGAATCGGAGATAGAAAATTCAATAATATTGGATAATGCACGAATAAGCAATCTTAAGTCAAGAATAGACTCTTCCATAATAGGTGCATACGCCAAAATAACGAGCATAGAACGTAAGCCCAACTCCATAAGATTTGTGATCGGAGATTACGGAAATGTGGAGATACCCAAATAAATTACTTGCATCCTTTATACTCCATGGACAGGTGACTGTCTGTGGAATTTTTTTAGGAGGATCAGATGGAAAGTATACGAAAACTTTGGCAGCAGCTTTATGATGAAAATGGCGAAAATGAACTTTCACTGCTAATGACAGTCCTTGAAAAGTACAAAAGTATCAGAAGTAACTCCATAAAAGAAAGTTTATGGTATAAGAATTCCGTGGTATACTCGGTTTATATCGAAAGATTCGGCGAAACCTTCAAAGCTGCCCAAGAGAAGCTTTCTTATTTAAAGGAGCTTGGCGTAACTGCATTGTGGATACTCCCCGTTCTGAGCTCTCCTATGAAGGATCAGGGTTTTGATATTAGTGATTATTACAATGTGAGAGGTAATCTTGGAACAAATGAGGATTTTTTTGATTTTATACAGCAGGCCCACATGAATGGAATAAGAGTCATTTTTGATATAGCTATCAATCACACAAGCAGCAGTCATGAATGGTTTATCGATGCGAGAAAATCAAAGGAATCAAAGTACAGGGACTACTACATATGGAACGATACCCCGGATAAATATGCCAGAGCAGGAATAGTATTTGACGGTATAATGAAAAGTAACTGGGAGTATAACGATCAAACATCAGACTATTATTTCCACAGATTTTACGACAGTCAGCCAGATCTTAACTATTCAAATCCAAGAGTGATACTTGAGATGATTAATATCCTGCTTTTTTGGCAATCAAAAGATATTGATGGGTTCAGAATGGATGCTGCGCCATATCTTTACAAGCAGGAGGGAACAGACTGTTATGGGCTTGAAAAATCACATTATATCTTAAAGATCTTCAGGGCATGTCTGGACTATGTTTCTAAAGGAACTGTTCTTCTTGCTGAGGCTAATGAAAAGCCTATCAAGGTTGTGAAATATTTTGGGAATGATGACGAATGTCAATGCGCATATAATTTTCCGCTTATGACTGGGATTTTTTCAGCAATCGCCAAAGCAGATCCCAAAGAAGTTTCAAAGCTTTTCAATCCCTTAGTGATGCCTGAAATTCCTTCCTCATGCCAGTGGTTTAACTTTTTAAGGTGTCATGATGAGCTTTCATTGGAAGCAGTAGGTGAAGAAGAGAAAAAGAATCTCGTACGGAGCTATCTTTTAGATGAAAGGTGGAATTTCAGAAAAGGTGCAGGGATATCGGCAAGAACCTATGATCTCTTCTGTAATGACTACAAAAAAACGGTGCTGGCGTTTTCGGTGCTTTTCTCATTGGATGGAAATCCAGTGATTTATTACGGTGATGAGATAGGTATGAAAAATGATTATGAGTTTTATGAAAAAATAAAAAAGGAAACAGGATATGACGATACAAGATACCTTATGAGAAGTAATTTCGACGTGGTTCTTGCCCAAAAGATAATAGAAGGGCAAGACTGCAACGAAAAAAGAATCTATGACTTTATAAAGTATGCCGCCAATCTGAGACGATGCTACAGAGATCTGTTTTTAACTGCACCGGAGATTTCTTCCGTAATGTCTGTTCTTAAGGTAAAAAGAAGAAATCTTTCAAAGCAACTGATCGTTTACAATAATCTTGCGGCAGAGTATGCTGAGGTTGATGGTATGAAGCTTGAACCATACGAAGCAAGATGGATAATTTCTTATTGCTAAGGAGGCGGAAAAAATGAAAATAGCGTGGATTGGACATTCTTGTTTCAGAATGCTTTCCAACGGTATGACGTTCGTGACCGATCCTTTTGATGAAACATTCGGATATAAAATGCCCGATATAATTGCAGATGTTGTCACGGAAAGCCATCAACATCATGATCATAATGCCCATTCAAGGATTAAAGGCAAGTTTGTTCTTATCAATGACGATGGCGAGTACAGAGTGGACGGCTGTTCTATAAGAGGCATAAAGACCTATCATGATGAATCTTTAGGTATTCAAAGGGGAAACAATACAGTCTATATCTTTTCTTTTGACGAGGGCATAAGGGTTGTTCATATGGGGGATATAGGGCATGCTCCAGACGAAAAATTTTTCAGTGAAATGGGAAAGGTTGATATACTTATGATTCCTACAGGAGGGATATATACGGTCGGTCCTGAAAAAGCATTACGAATAGTAAACAGAATAGAGCCAAAAATTGTTATTCCCATGCACTATAAGACCGTCCATGTTGGATTTGCCCTTTCACAGGTAGATGAGTTTTTAGCAAGTTCAAGAATGACAGGCATAAAAATGAAGGAGTTAGACACAGAAAAGTTTATGGATATAAAAAAGCCCGTATGTATTATATTTGAACCATTCGGAGATTGATGGAGGAGTAAGTTGAAAAAAAGTATTTTTTTGATGTGGCTTACGGTTATTTTTTGGGGTGTCTCGTTTGTTGCCACAAAGGTAGTTGTAGATGCAATAGATCCTGTAATTGCGGCTTTTATAAGATTTAACATTGCATGGGTTGTCATGTTTGTTTTTATAAGAAAGTTCAACAAATACTCAAAAAAAGATCTTTTTTATCTTTTGGCGGCATCTTTTTTTGGAGTAACGGCATATTTTTTATTTGAAAATTCCGGACTTATGTATACTACGCCGACAAATGCCTCACTTATAATATCCGCAACTCCTCTGGTATACCTTTTAGTTTCAGACATATTGAAAAAAAAGCTTTCTGGAAGAATAAGGTATGCAGGGACTGTGGTTGCTTTTGGTGGAGTAGCTATGTTAGTAATGAACGGGAGGTTTGTTCTCAAGCTTAATCCTATGGGAGATCTTCTTATGTTTGGTGCAGTTGTTTCATGGGTTATCTATACTATTGCTGAAGAGAAACTCCATCATCTTGATAATAAGATAGTTTCTAGAGACATTAATTTTCTTGGTGCATTGTTTTTTATACCTTTTCTTTTTTTCTCGGAAAATAAGCTCCATTTATGGGTAAGTAAACAGATAAGCTTTCAGACTGTAGCCGGACTTATATACCTTGGAGTTTTCTGTTCAGCACTGGGATATATTTTTTGGAATAAGGCCATACGAGACTGTGGTGCGAAGACAGCTACCAACGGTATTTATTTTATTCCTGTCGTGACAGTTATCGCCGACGCTGTGATACTTGGTAATATCCCGAATATATACACAATAGGCGGAGCAGCTCTGGTTCTGGCAGGAACTTACATTTCGGAAATCAAAAATTAACGGTAAAATTACAAAACCGCCATGGCTTTAAAAAAATAACGATATAATCTATATTGAATTATTAGAATGGAACTTAGGAGGAATTAAACTGATGAAAGAACCAAAAGAAAAGTACTGCTCCTTTTGTGGGCGCAACTCAACTGAAGCCGGAACATTAATCGCAGGACCGAACAGTCTGTATATATGTGATGACTGTGTGGGACTTTTTCATGACCTTATAGAAGACAATAAGAAAAACAATGTCCTTTCGAAGAACTCAGAACAGGTAAAGTTAGCTACTCCACGGCAGATAAAGCAGGAACTAGACAAGTATGTAATGGGACAGGAAAGCACTAAAAAAGCCATATCAGTGGCAGTATACAATCACTATAAACGTATTAAGGGTATTACAGATAAGACTCTTCTTTCCGATACAGAAATAGAGAAATCAAATGTTCTGATGATTGGGCCTACAGGTACAGGAAAGACTCTTATTGCAAGGACTCTAGCAAAGTTTTTAAATGTTCCTTTTGCTATAGCCGATGCAACTCCGCTAACTGAAGCCGGATATGTGGGCGAGGATGTTGAGAACGTTATATTGAGGCTTGTCCAGGCAGCAAATTTTGATGTTGAAAAAGCGCAGATGGGAATAATATACATTGATGAGATAGATAAGATATCAAGAAAATCGCCAAATCCTTCAATCACACGTGATGTTTCTGGAGAGGGTGTGCAGCAGGCCCTTCTTAAGATAGTAGAAGGAACTGTTTCTAATGTTCCTCCGCAGGGCGGAAGAAAACATCCTTACCAGGAGTTCATAAAAATTGATACCACAAATATTCTGTTTATCGCAGGCGGTGCTTTTGACGGACTAGACGATATAATAAAACAAAGGACTCAATCTTCTACAATGGGATTTGGTAAGGAGATCATGAGCAAAAAAGATATACGTAAGGGAGACATACTTAAAAATGTTGTTCCAGACGATCTTGTCCATTATGGTCTTATACCGGAGTTCGTGGGAAGATTTCCGATTGTTACTACACTTTATGATCTTAGTGAGGACGATCTTGTCAAAATAATGGTCGAGCCTAAAAACGCAATTCTCAAGCAGTACAAGCAGCTTCTTGCTCTTGACGGACTTGACATACAGGTTACGGACGAAGCTCTTAAAGCTATAGCCCGAAAGGCGCTCAATAGAGGAACCGGTGCAAGGGCTCTGAAAAGCGTATTCGAGGAGATAATGTTGGAGACAATGTTTGATGCACCTGATCTTTCAAAAAAATATACAAGAATAGTTATTGATGAAGAAGTGGTTAATAAAAACAAAAAGGTTATTCTTGTTGAAAAAGAAAGTGCCTGAAATATGAAAGGAAATATACTTGCAATAGAGACTTCCTGCGATGAAACGGCAGCGGCAGTATTAAAAGACGGAAACGAGCTTTTAAGCAACGTGGTTTCTTCTCAGATAGATATACACAAAGTATTTGGTGGAGTAGTGCCTGAAATTGCCGCAAGAAAACATACAGAGCAGATAAGACTTATTGTAGACCGGGCTGTTGCAGATTCTGGGGCTGAATACAGTGATATTGATGCGATAGCTGTTACATATGGTCCAGGACTTGTTGGTGCCCTTCTTGTTGGACTCAACTATGCCAAAGGCTTGAGCATAAGTCTTAACAGGCCATTAATTACTGTGAACCATCTTATGGGTCATATATATGCGAACTTTTTGGCAATAGCTGGTTTAAAACCTCCGTTTATAGTTCTGCTAGTTTCGGGAGGACATACCATGCTGATAAAGGCTCTTGATTACATACAGTTTGAAATAATAGGTCAGAGTGTTGATGATTCAGCGGGAGAAGCCTTTGATAAAGTAGCCAGAATAATGGGGCTTGATTATCCAGGAGGACCGGTTATAGATAAACTTGCAAGGGAAGGAGAAGAGAAGTTCAGCTTTCCACGTCCTATGTATGATAATGGCTATGATTTTTCTTTTTCGGGATTGAAAACTGCTGTTCTATACTTTATTAAGGATAACAGCGGATACAGGAAAGAAGATATCTGTGCTTCATTTCAAAAATCGATAATAGAAACGCTTGTGCATAAAACAATCAAATGTGCCGAAGATTCAAAGATAAGGCAAATTCTTATAGCAGGAGGAGTTGCAGCAAACTCTAAGCTTAGGAGTGAGATGGATAAATATAAAAACAGATTTGATATTTTTTATCCGCCTATGGGGTTATGTACAGACAATGCCGCCATGATAGCCAGGGCTGGATATGAAAAGTATAAAAGAGGTCTTTTTTCTGATCTTGCAGTTGATGTGATTCCAAATCTTGGTATAGATAAATTATAAAAGGAGAGTTATGCGCTCTTTTTTTGTAAGGAGTTGTAAGAATTCATGCTTAATGGAAAAGTTGGTTTAGCCCCAATGGCGGAGTATTCAGACTACCCTTTCAGGAAGATCTGTTCCAGATTCGGCGCAGAGTTTACTTTCACGGAAATGATATCTTCTGAGGGAATAGTAAGAAATAATTCAAGAACATATGAGATGCTTCCGCAGGATGATGAAAAAAATATTGGAGTACAGATATTCGGTTCAAACATTAGTGTTATGGTAGAAAGTGCCAAGAAGGTTCAAAAATATGGTGATTGGATAGACATAAATGCAGGATGCCCTGTTAGCAAAGTAGTACGAAGAGGAGCAGGATCAGCATTGCTTTTAGATCCTGATAAGCTTGCACATATGATACGGGAGATAAGAAAGAGTGTATCCAAACCATTAGGAGTGAAAGTAAGAATCGGTTATGAAAAAGATAATATGCAGCAGATTATGGAATCTTTAAAGAAGGTTGATTTAGATTATATTATAGTTCATCCGAGAACCAGAGAACAGTTGTATTCTGGAAAAGCCTACAGAGAGATATTATCATACGTCAGAGAAAACACTCATGTTATGCTTGGTGCAAGCGGGGATATATTCACCAGGCAGGATATTGATGAATGCTTTAACAAGTATAAGGTTGATTTTGTTATCGTCGCACGTGGAGCAATTGGTAATCCTTGGATTTTCTGTGATAGGACTCCGACTCCTGATGAAATAAAAACCGTTCTTTTGGAGCATCTGAGAATGAATATCTCTTTTTATAAAATTGAAAGCATGGCTGTACGGATGTTTACTAAATTTCTTGTGCGATATGTGAACGGAATGCAGGGAGCAAGAGAAATCAGAAGACATCTTAACGACCTGAAGAGTTATTCTGATGTTGAAAATCTTCTTACTATGCTTAGATGAAAAAATTATGATATAATATATTAAGAATTAATTAATAAAGCAATTTCATAATGGGGGTACTTCGATGGATCTCAAGGTATACCGTTGGGTGAGGGCAGTATTTTTTGCCATAGCTGTAGCAGTGACTCTTATAATTTTTCCGGTGCACTTTATATTTGATAATTTTTTTCCTATAAAGATGTTGATTGTGACATTGCTTACGTTCTTTTCTGATAATCTTCCTATATACTGGAAAAAGGACAAAAAAGTTGTGAGCAATGCAATAGGATTTTTAGCGGCGTACTTTTTTGGTAAGGAATATATTCTTGCAGCAGCGGTTACAACCACATTCAGAATTAATTTCAGGCAAGATGCATCAGTAATAATATACAGATTTCTTGCATACTTTATGATGTACTATCCTGCAGCCATCATAAGCAGTCTTTTCAGTGACAAAATTTTTTCAGCTATTATTTATCTTCATCTTGTAGTTATCTTCAATATTGTTATAGTAAACATAATAGGCAAGCGAAGAATCGATAAAAGTTCTACTTTAATCGAATATCTTTTGTTCATGTCTTTACTGCCGGCAATTGTTGTTTTTTACAGTACCACTTCTATTCTAATTAATGTAATGGTTTTTATCATGGAGATAATAGTATTGTTTTTATTCTTCTTTTCTTCAAAGTACTTCTATGAAAGAAGAGAGGAAAAGATCAAGAACGATAGACTTAAAAAGTATAATACTGTTGTTTTTGATTTTTCTCAGATACTTAAAGCCATGGCACTAAAAATAGAAGTAGAAGAAATACTGGATAAGGTGGCTGATATATGTAAGAATCAGATTGGGTTTCAAAAAGTTCTAATAAGTTTGTTTAATTTAGAGGATGGAAAGGTCAAGAGAATTACTCATAAAGGTCTTACCAATGAGCAGTATGAGCAGATAATAAGTAGGGAAGTTTCTATAGAAGAGATAAGAGCTTTTATGGATGAAAAAAACAGGTATCTTGAGACTTACTTTATTCCTTCGGAGCAGATCGATCCGGCAAATCAGGTTACTTTCAGATTTGATGAAACTAATACAGTTCATGAGGAGGATGTACCTTCTACGGAAAGATGGAATTCAGATGATATGCTGCTGCTTTCCTTCAGAAATTCTAATGACAGAATCATAGGATATGCATCGTTGGACTCTCCTGTAAATGGATTGCGTCCAACGCAGGAGGATCTCACTATTCTATCGGTTTTTGCACAGACGATATCTCTTACTCTTGTAAATTCACAGGTCTATAACCAGGCTCTTGATGTAGCTTTTAAAGATGGACTTACAGGACTGTACAATCATTCGAAGCTTTTTGAAGATCTTTCAGTTAATTGGGGAAAAGGAGTTTTATCTTCAATAGCCTTTATGGATCTTGACAACTTCAAAACAGTCAACGATACCAAGGGGCACGTATATGGAGATAAAATATTAAAATCAATAGCTGATCTTTTTATGATACATGTAAGGATTCAGGATAAAGTTTACAGATATGGCGGAGATGAGTTCGTAATAATTTTCAGCGGAGTCGATAAATCTAGCTGCAGAGTTGTATTAGAAAGACTTTTATTAAAAATGAAAGAATCAATAAATGAAAATATCTCTTTCAGCGTAGGAATAACTGATTCTCAAGAAAGGCCTGATTATAGAGAAGCATTGAATCTGGCTGACAGGCGATCGTACATATCTAAGTTTACAGGCAAAGGGAAAATAATATCAGAATAAAAATGAAAACTCCCCATATGGGGAGTTTTCATTATGCCTTCTGATCGAAGATAATTCCTTCTATCTCGTTCATTGCTTTGGCTAGTTTAACAGCTTCCTCCGGCGGAATCTGCCGTATTAGTTCTTTTGACTCCTTATCGATAATCTTAACTACAATAAGGTCGGCTTCTCTGTCAATTTCAAACTTTGCTTCTCCGTTGAAAAGAAGCTTGACGTTTTCCATTTTTTTCTGAAGGATGTCTTTTACATTATCCAAAGACAGTTGCTCTCCTTCAGTGTTTTTTTCAATTTTTTTCTCAACCGGTGCCTGAATGGTTTTCTGCGTATCAAACAAGGGTTTTGAAGCAACGTGATTGATATCCATAAAGATCCCTCCCTGGAATTTTTCCTCCTAACGATTTCTTATCGTCTGATAATGGGTGTTACTTTAAAAGTATATAATAAATAATATTACTTTATATTTACAGTATTTTTTCCAAGTCTCTTTGATTCATACTGGGCACTGTCTGCGATATCCATGAGTGAGGAAACACTTCTTACATCAGGGTGAAGCAGATGACTTGTTACTCCAAAAGAAGCTGTTATACGAATTTTGAACTTTTCCATGCTTTTGCTCTCGAAGTTTCTACGTATTCGTTGGGCTATGGTAAAAGCTTCATCTGCCCCTGTGTTAGGCAAAAGGATTATAAACTCTTCGCCTCCATATCTTCCCAGTATATCAAAGCTTCTTATGCTTGATTTTGCAAGTGCTGCAACAAGCTTAAGGACGTCATCTCCCATCTTATGACCGTAAGTATCATTTATATGTTTAAAATTATCAATATCAAAAAAAATCAGCGAAAAATCCGAAGAATCGCGGATTGATTTCTGAAGCTCTTCTTCTATTCTCAAAATAGTAAACCTTCGTGAAAAAGCATTAGTAAGATAATCAACTATACTGTTTTCAAGATGTATTATCCTGTTTATAGCAGATGAGAGGAACATATCGATAATCAACAGGGAGTCGAAAATTGATTCAAACATCATAAAGTTCGTTGAAAGATTTTCATTGGAAAGTATGTAGCTTATAGTGTAACTTTTGTAATTTGATATATAAGAGATTTCAAAAGGATTTATAGAAAAAACTTCCTTTATCTGCGGTCTGTTATCTATATTTGTACTCTCTACTTCGAAGTTTGATGATTTAATTTTTATATAAAGGTGTTTTACCGGAAATCTTTTTTGTATGAACTTTCCAGTTTTTTCTACAATTTCTTGCGCATTGTCCAACGAAAGAATAGAAAGCGAGTAAGATACTATATCATCGTAAAATCTGAGCATATCGGTGCGCTTTCTGTTTTCAATAAGCTCAGGATCGACTGCTGAAATATCGCCAAATATCTTAGGATAAAGGTTTAAGTAAAACTTTGCCGAGAGACTCTTAATTTTTTCTCTAAAATTAAGAGTCTCATAAGTCTGTATGGCAAATCTGAAGAACTTGAACGCATCAAATTGTTTGTTTTCAAAGTGTCTGTAAAAATTTGCCAATCCTTCATAAGTGATTGCCAGACTTAGCTTTTGATCAGATTCTCTAAATTTTTCGATCAGTTTTAAAGATTTGACTTCAAAAAGTTCTTTAAGCTCTTGTGACAACAGAAATTTTTCATGCAGAAAAAGTATGGTTTCCTCTTGATAAGTTCCACTATCAAAAAGAGAGAGAAAGTTTCTTTTTATATCTTCAGGATTATCAAGCAGATAGAGATCGGTATAGGCTATTATATCATGCGCAGACATTCTGAACTCATCGAGCTCCTTGCGGTATGACAGAACAGACTGTCTCGCATCAATAGATATGGCGTACATAACCTTGACTATAAGATAATGAAGCTTGTACCTTTTTTGTAGATAATCAGGCATTTTAAGGCTTTCCGAAAGATCGCGCGCAAGTTCTATGTTCATGTTGTTAAAATCACCGCTGTAAAAGTACAGAAGAGCCTTTATATAACGGCAGGTTGCATCAGCCTTTAAGTTTTTGGACTGTCTGGAGTATTTCTGTGATTCTTGTATGCCTTTAAGTGTTTCTTCCACATTTCCAGAGTAAAGATTATGGAATGAATGAGTTGCATATACGGTGGAAAGTCTTGAAAAATCGTTAGACTTATTTGAAAGGATAGTAATCTCTTTAAGCATATTTTCAAAAAGTACTGGGCTTTCACTGATATAGTTATGGGCTAAAGCAGTATTAAGAGCAATTTCAAATCTTTTAAGATTCTGTTGCTTGGCAAGTAAAAGAGCGCTTTCAAGGATATTTATCGATCTTATCCTGTCGAAAGCCTTTACTATGGAGTCGAATGCAATACATGAATCAAGGTATATTTCTGTGAATTTTCTTAGGTTGCGGTGCTTGTAGTATATATGTTTTACTGTTTCGAAGATCTGCTCAAGCTTGTTAAGATCACCAAGATTTTCCAGGAAAGAACACGCAAGCAGCTTCACATAGTTCAGATATAAGATTTGAAAGTCAGAGTTTCCTGAATTATTAAGTATTGAATCAACCTCATCTATAGTCTGTCTTGGAGAAAAAAAGCTCTTAGCCAGAAGGTAATAAAACCTCATCCATCTCTTTTTTTTCAGAGAATCAATGAGTTCTGAAATCTGAATATAATTTTCGGAAATGATTGATGTATAGACATATATGACTGTGGCACAATCATTTGTAAGTCCCATATTCTGAAGCTCATTGTAGCCAAAATCAATGAACTCAATATCGCTCCATGTATCGATACAGTGTTTCATTTTTTGTGTAAAGTTTAGGGCAATAAGCTTATCCTGCTTGGCTTTTTTTAGATGCCAGATTTTTTTGCTGAACTCATTTATATTTTTTGAAATCATTACATGAATTTTGTTTCTTTCAGTCTTGTCAAGTCTGTCATAAAAAGCTTGCCAATAAAGCGAATCAAAGAACCGGTAATGTTCTGCTTCTATTTGCAGTATTTCGGTTTTTAACAGGCCTTGTATGTCAAAGTCTTTTCCCAGAATAACAGAAAGTTCTTTGATGTCCTGTTTCTGGAAGTTATTTCCTAAAACTGAAAGAAGAGAAAGTTCTCTTTGGAAAACCGGTTCTATTTTTGAAATCTTTTCCAGGATAAACGAATAATAGTCGTTAAGCTCAATTTTATCAAAATCAACCTGCCAATCACCATTTTTGAAAAAAAGTGTTCCAGATTCCTCCATGTCATGTATAAGGCTTTTTATATTTCCTGGGAGACCGTTGGAAACATTTTGGATAAAATTTATGAAGTCCTGGTTTTTTTGGCAAATGAAGAGGATAGCATTGAAGTAAGAACAGTTGTCGTATCTTCAATCTGAAAAGGTCGTAGTTCGATCTTGATAAAAGTATTATACTGTTTTTTTAAGACCAGTTCATAACTGTTTGTACATACAATCAGTATTAAAGGAAACTGAAAATCTATGTTCTCCATGAGAGAAAGAAGGTCTGAAAAAACATTTTCATAGTCATGAAAGTCATCAATAAAAACTGCTATCTTAAATTTTTTATGCGTGTTAAGGATATTAAGAAGGTCGAAAATTTTTATATTAAGGTTTGATATATCGTTAAGTACAGTGTAATCTATATTTTCTATGGCACTTATTATCTGAAGAAGACCGGAATAAATATCCTGCTTGCTGTGAGCCTCTATAACAGAGTAATCTTCTGAGGAGATCATCTCGTTTTTTATTACGGAAAGCAGGGAAGTTTTTCCTGATCTTTGTGGTCCGTAGACAAGTAGTTTTTTATAAGATACGTTCTCAAAAACAATTTGGTTTATAAGCTCTTTTTCATTTTTCCTGTCGACAAAATACGGTTCTCTAGGTTTTATCTGCCATATGTCTTTAAAAAAGGAGTTGTAAAAACTGTAATATTCTGAAACACAATCAATTTTTCTTGATTGAATATCGTTGAAAAAGAGATCTAATCTCCGGGAAGTTCCGCGCATACGTATATCAGTGTCTTTGATTATTCTATTCATAACAGATATAAGAGCTTCTTCGGAGTTTTCAGAAAGAGTATAAACCGAGTGATCTGATATGTTTTTAAAGAAAGGGGCTATAAAATAAAAGTTCTGGTTATTATCGCAGCAAAGATCCCTAATGTCAAGACATTTAGGTATGAAATTTACGCCATGAACCACTTTATCTATCAGATCGAAAAAAAAGTAAAGTGAGCGTATGTAATTTTTCTTTGAAATATCGCCTGTAAAAGATTTTTCATTATGATAAGGATAGAATAGTTCAGGCCTTTCAGAATCGAACTTAAGAAAGTCCGGAAGCACAAGTCCAAAAATCTTGAATGGTTCCAGTTCGGTTTCAAACTTTGAAAAAGCAGCCATATCAAAAATTTCAGGACTGTTGAGTTTTCTTAAACGGTAAAACCGATCTTTAAAAGATACCAGAAAGTCCTGACAGTATGAGTAACTCCCCAAAATATCAATAATATTATACCGTTCCATCTATGCCCCCCAAGTTTATAAGCTTTTTAAAAGCTTATTTTATAAACATAGCATCCCCAAATGAAAAAAATCTGTAATGATCAGCCACCGCTTTTTTGTAAGCATTCATAACAGTATCATATCCTGAAAAAGCGCTTACCAAGAGCAGCAAAGAAGATTTAGGTAGATGAAAGCTAGTAATCAGACAGTCTACGTACTTAAAATCAAACGGAGGATATATATAAATATCAGTTTTTCCAACCAGTCTGTCAGGAAATCTTCCTACAGTCTCCAAGGTTCTTACTACCGT
Organism: uncultured Petrotoga sp.; assembly: GCA_937871925.1. Lineage (GTDB taxonomy): Bacteria > Thermotogota > Thermotogae > Petrotogales > Petrotogaceae > UBA5851. Next base: position 12,186 of record CALMRR010000026.1, on the reverse strand, counting down.
AGTACCTACAGCAATTACCCTTCCACCGTTTTTCTTGGTCTGGTCTATTATTTCTTTTGTGTCTTTGTCTATACTGTAATATTCTTCGTGTATCTGATGATTACGGATATCGTTTTCCTTGATTGGCCTGAAAGTTCCTAGTCCCACATGAAGCGTAAGTTCAGCAAATTTAGTTCCTTTAGCCTTAATTTTTTCTATTAGTTCTGAAGTAAAATGCAGTCCGGCGGTTGGCGCTGCTACTGCGCCTTCTACTTTTGCATACTTGGTCTGATACTTTTCAGGATCATCTATCTTTTCGTGTATATAAGGCGGAAGCGGTGTCTGACCAATAAGACAAATCTCTTTCCATACATCATTGCCTTCAAATTCGATAATTCTGCTTCCGTCCTGAAGATGATCAATTACATTTGCCGAAAGATTTTTGGAAAAAAGAAGTCTGGAAGATGCTTTTATTTTGCCGCCGGGTTTTACAAGGCACTTCCACATATTCGGTTTGTCTAGTTTTTCAAGAAGCAGAACTTCAATTTTAGCTCCGCTGTCTTTTGTCCCAAAAAGTCTTGCCGGTATTACTCGTGTGTTGTTAAGAACGATGATATCATCTTTTTCTATATACTGTGAAATATCTCTGAAAATTTTATCTTCAAACGTTTTTTCTTTTTTGTCAACGACCAAAAGTCTGCATGAATCTCTTGGCTCAACAGGACTCTGTGCAATAAGCATCGGATCAAGCTCGTAGTCATATTCCTCCAGATTATACATCCAAAAACCTCCGTATTTCAAGAATCTTTTCGTGATTTGTTTTGTACTCCTTAAACTTATCGTTAGATACTATATAGTAGTCAAACTTCTTTGATATGCTTAAAATAAGGTCATCCGCAGGTGAGTTAAAGTAAATAAATCGGTCGTTTATAAAACTTCGGAAGCTTTCTCTTTCGGATACATCCAAAACATATTCAATGTTTTTGTCAAAAACAATGACTGCAGGAAGGAAAATCATATCATCTATAAAGAGATTGTCTATAAGGTCAAGCAGTCTCTGAAGTTTATTCTCACAGTTATATCGTATGACATTGCTTCCGTCTATTACTACCCCACGGACTGTAGGACAGCTTAAAAGTCTGTAATGATAATAAGAGATACTGCTGAGTTGAAAGTCTATAATCTGGCGTTCAAGCTCACTGAATGAAAGATAAAAATCTTTTACCTTCATAAAGTAGTTCTTTTTGGTTTTCAACGGATCAATACATAGTACCTCATTTAAAAAATTCTTTATTATAGGACTGTCTGCATCATACGGAACAAACTTCATTAGTGCATAAAGATCAATATAATCTTTGAAACCAAGTTTTTTTAAGACGGCATCAGCGGAATAAAATTCAATGTTGTACCTTTTAAGATCGGTATTGAATCCGCCTGGTGCAAATTTTTTCGGATAAAGAAGAAATTTTATGGTCTGCAGCTCATCGTCCGTAAGTTTATAGTAATTTTTAAGATCGTTGAACCGGGATGAGTTTGGATTCTTTATTATGTGCATAAGAAGAAACTGAAAATCATTAATGTGTTTGCTGATAAACTTTTTTTCAATATTTCTCCCGGTAGTACGGTAAAAAAGGTACATCTTCCTTTCATTAAGGGTTCTTGGATCAATAAGCCAACTGTTGAGCCTTGTGATGTCGGATCTGATTCTTTGGCAGTGGTTTGAATAGTCGATATGCTCTAGAACCAGCTTTATATTTTGGATTGACATCAGGTATTTGCCCTTATGTTAAGGATGTCTCCATCTTGCACTATCTCATCTTTTCCTGCGAGTTTCCACAACCCTTTGGACTTAAGCGTTTCTTCGCTTTTATACTCCATAAGATCTTTTGATTTCATAACTTCAGCTTTTACAAAGCCTTTTTCAAGATCTGAATGTATCTTTCCCGCAGCCTTTTTCATGGAAGTATTTTTCTCTATTGTCCATGCTCTTACTTCATCTTGCCCTACGGTGAAAAAGGAAATAAGTCCAATATGATCGTATACAATTTTTGAAAGCATATCAATACCGGGTTTCTTTATGCCCAGTTCAGTCATGAAAACTTCTTTTTCCTCAGGTGAAAGTTCTACGAGGTCAGATTCGATCTTACCACATAGTTCCAGGTAAGCAAAGTTCTGTTTTTCACAGTCGGCCAGAATATCTTCACGTCCTTTATAAATACCATTTTTAAGCTGATCTTCGTCAATATTTACAAGGACAATTATTGGCTTAAGAGTCAAAAGCGCGAGGGAACTTATAAGTTTTTTTCGTCATTGTTTATCGATAGCTTACTTGAAAAATCTCCATTATCGAGTTCCTGTTTTATTCTTTCTAAAAGTTCTTCTTCTTTTTCCGTCTCAGGTGTAAGCTTCTTTTTCTTTTTATCTGCCTGGAGTCTCTCAAGTCTGTTTTCTACAACCTCCATGTCTCTTATTATAAGTTCTGTACGCAATGTTTCAAGTTGCTTTAAAGGAGTATCATTGTCCTCGGGCCATGGAATGACGGTACTTTCAAAGGCTCTTACTACTAGAATGATAGAATCAACAGCCTGTATCATCTGAAGAATCCTAGTTTTTTCTTTTTGATCGGATTTAGAATCAAATCCGGGAATATCTATGAAATTAAGTGTTGCATAAGTTGTTTTCTTGGGAAGGTACATGCCGGAAAAAAAATCAATTCTTTCATCTTTTACTTTAGCAGTTTTTTCAACTGCATCTGTTTTGTAAGAGCCATCGAAAACAGAGTCTGTCAGTAAAGAAAAAACCGTGGATTTACCGGTTGACTTAAGTCCCAGAATTCCTATTTTCATTGTTTTTCCTCCATTCATCTATGCTTTTTATTATACGAGAGTATTTTTCTGAATCAGAGAATATAGAGATATTTCTTAGTTCAACTTTATCTGTATAATCAATGTGGATTTTCAGATATTCTTCTGGTATAAGATAATCAAGGTACTGAGCCCATTCAATCAGATAGATCATTGAATCATCGGAAAAAATATCAAGGTACTCTATTTCATCTGGATCTGCGATCCTATAAAGATCAATATGAGAGGTTCTTGGTGTTGTATCGTATATACGCTGCACGGGAAAAGTCGGGCTAGATACGGTTATATGTGAGTTTTTTGAGAGCGCTTTTATAAAATGGCGCACAAAAAAAGTTTTTCCGCTCCCGAGGTCGCCGTAAAGCAGAATCTTCATCCCTGCAAAAGATTGGGCAGCTGTGATTTCAGCTACTGTCATCATTTTTTCTTCGTTTATATTGTAAAGAGTGATCATGGTGTCCTCCGATTTCTTTTTCACAAATAATATTTTATCATTAAATTCTCTGTTTTATAAGTCAATTAATTTTACTTGGGTTGAGAAACAAAAAATTTACATAACCAAGATATAATATTTACAATAGACTCAAAAACTAAAGGAGGAATCATTATGAAGAAGTGGCTGGCCCTTATTATATCTTTATTTTTTTTTGTTTCAGCAGTGACAGCACAGGAAAAATACTTTTATGTTGCAAGCGGATATGAAGGATTTGTTATATTTAAAATGAATGAAGATAAAAGTATAGTTCCGATTAATGTCTTTAAAAGCGGTGAAAATATTTTAGATCTGTTTGTTTCGAAAAACAAAATATTTACGGCTGAAGGTGCAGCCGGAATGAGAATTCTAGATATTACTGACAAAACAAATATTAAAGAGCTTGCCGTTTTTCCCTGTGAAGATTACTGTGAGGGGGTTTATGTAGACTCCAACTATGCTTATATGTCAGACGGTTATAAGGGTCTTAAGATAGTCGATATATCTAATCCATCCAAGCCAAGGCTGATAAGCAAGCTTTTTGTCAATGACTATATAAAGCATGCAAGAGTTTCTGATGGTATAGCCTATATGGGTAGTGCAGGCGGAAGATGGTATATGGCTGATATAAGCAATCCTAAAAAGCCTTTGATATATAATTTTACCAACTTTGGTGATTATGCATGCGATATAAAGCTTTACAAGAACTACGCATTTGTTTCGGATTCATCAAAAGGCTTAAAGATTCTTGATGTTTCATCAGTTGAGAACTCTTATGTAAAATATAATTTTATGGATCTGGATTATGTTAACAGCACATGGATAAATGGAGATACACTTTATGTTGCCAATGGAAGCAGTGGAGTAAGAGTGTACGATATTTCCGATATGCAGGATATAACTTATCTTACCGACATTGATACTGAAAATTATGCATTGAGTGTATATGCTTATGGTGAGTATCTTTATATAAATGATCAGTACTCGATAGCCGTATACGACATTAATTCACCTGCATATCCATCATTCGTTTCAATGGTTGGTTTTGACAGTATTGAAAATATGTATGGATATGGTGAAAGCCTTTATGTGTACAGCAACAGTTCAGGGCAACTCAGTCTTTTGGATGTTTCAGATCCATATAATCCCGTGCTGAAAAGTACGTTGATGCTTCAGTCATACTATGGACAGATGCAGTACATTAACGGCAATATTATTTTTTCATCATCAGACAACGGATTGGCTATAATAGATGTGAGCAATCCTGAAAACATTTATCTAAAGTACTTTGTACAGCTTGAAGATAATTTCGGATATACATCATTGTATCTTAATGATAGCAAGCTATACGCTGCTAGTGACTATTTTATTGATATATTTTCGCTTGAGGATATGAGCAATATTTATAAGATAACCAGCATCTACATGAATACATCTCTGATAAGTATGCAGATATCCGGAAACAAACTTTATGCAGCCTGTGGAGAAGATGGAGCATTGGTTTTTGATATAAGCGACGTCTCAAATCCGGTACTGATATCAGATCAGGTATGGATAAAGTTTCTTTCTATTGCTGAGCAAAAGTAAAATACTTACGATGGGTCAATCTTGAAAAGTCTGTGAGCATTTTTATAAAGTATATCAGACATCTCTGAAATGTCCATGTTCTTAATTGATGAGATTTTTTTAATTACCTCAACTATATAGGCTGGTCTGTTAGGTTTTCCCCTGTAGGGAACAGGAGGCATATACGGACAGTCTGTTTCACACAAGAGTTTTTCGTGTGGGCAGAATGTCAGAACTTGCCGCAGAGCATCATTTTTAGGGTAAGTAACAGGACCGTCAAAGCCAAGATAGAAGCCAAGATTCAAGAACGAACGAGCCCATGAGACATCTGATGAAAAACAGTGTAATACAGCGTTTTCCGATAAAAAATTATAAGGTTTTATAAATTCATAGAACTCATGATAAGCCTGCCTTACATGGAAAATAACAGGCAGGCTTCTCTTTTTTGCCAGATCAAGCTGAAGCTCGAGGATCTGGTACTGAAAAGATTTAGGACTTTGCCAATAAAAATCAAGACCTATCTCACCCACAGCGATTACTTTTGGAGATAAGGACAGACTGTTCAGACGAGAATAAAGCTCTTCGGGTTTTTCCGCAGTGTACTCGCTTGGATGTATACCAACCGATGCGTATATATCTTTGTTAGTCGCAGCAAGTCTTATGGCCGATTCTGAACTTTCAAGGGTATAACCGACTTCGATAATTTCCATATTAAGCTCAGAGCATTCCTTCAGTATCTCTTCATGCAGAGGGAGAAGTTTTTCCGAGCATATATGGCAATGAGTATCAATTATATTCATATGGCAGCATCTCCTTATAAAAAAGTTTATCATAAAGATGTTTTTTCTGTATTAAAAAAACCTCAAGTGTTTTGTTTTTCTTATTATGCAAAAGATGGTCCGAGATAGTATAATTGATTTTATATTAAGATTTATGATAGAATCTAACAGGAGGAAGTTATGGATTTGTTTGTTTTTGATATTGATGGAACTTTGGTTGACTCAAATGTAAGAATGAGTGGCAGAACAGTCAGAGCACTGGAAAGAATAAGTAAAAAGGCTGAGATTGTAATCTGTACGGGAAGAATGTATTCTTCAACGGTTAATATACTGAAAAAATATGTTCCTTCATTTTTGGGTAAAGCAAATCTGATAACGTATAATGGCGGCAGAGTCCAAGATGCAAAAGGTACGCTCATATATGAATCATTGATCGATAAAGATACTGCTGCGGAAATTTCAAAGTATTTCTTTAGTAATGGTATTTACTTTCAGGTATATATAGACGATCAGCTTTATACTTATGAAGATTGTGTAAAGATAAGAGATTATTCGTTACATGCATCAGTTGAATATATAATACACGAGGACTTAATTGAACTTATAAGATCTTCACCATCGGGACCAAATAAACTGCTTGTTATAGATGAGCCCGATAGACTCGGTACTATCCAGGAGTTCATTGGGAAGTACTTCTCGGGTGTACAAAGTGTAATGTCTTTCAGAAATTATCTTGATATTGTTCCGGTTGGTGTGTCTAAAGGAAATGCATTGGAAAAGATAGCTTTAAAGCTAGGAGCAGATATATCGAAAGCTTTTGTTTTTGGAGATTCACAGAACGATATTTCAATGCTCCGGCTTACAGAAAATTCTTTTGCGATGGGAAATTCTACGGAAAATGTAAAAAAAGTGTGCAAGTATATTATTCCTACAAATGATGAAGAAGGAGTTGCTCAGATACTTGAAAAAATTCTTGATTCTGATGATATTGATACTTTCCGCAACAGTTGCTACAGCAGTCGGAATTGATTTTTTTTGTTGTTCCGCAAGGGTTGGATGTATTTATGACAGCATAAATGACCAGGTGCCTACTCAAGAGTTGAGCGGGTATATTCTTGATCTATCGGAATTTGATCAGGATCTTTGCTATCTTAGCATAGGAGCAATGCGCAACTTTGAGGTAACTCAGAAGCTTGCGAGAGATATAGGAGTAATTCTTAAACGTAAAGGATTTGATTTTGTAATTTTTGGAAATTTACGGATACTTACAAAAGATTCAGAGAATAAGACGGAATTTTTCAACTCTTCATATTCTTTAATAGCAGAACATACCTACAGGATGATCCGCGGATTTGAAGCAGCCGGGATTTTTCCGGTAATTTCAGTGTCTCGCGGGGATGACAAAAATGCCTACAAGTCACTTATTCAAAAAAGCGGTAGTGTGATTACTTTTTCGTATGATGATGATTCAGCAGATATATTTTTTAAAGAGAATGTTTTTTTAAGTGACAAACAGAATATCCTTTCTCTTGATTGGGAGTATCCGACTGAAACTCTTTCTCAGAACATAATGGAAGTGTTTAAGGCTTCAATAGTATTGAGCGGCTACAGAAAAGAATTACCCATTCTTATTTACAGACAGCCTTCATATAATGACGATAAGTCCGTTATTTATTTTTCACAGAAAGTAAAAGATCTTGCAGAGCAGGCAGTTCAGGGAAAAATAAGTCCATCGGGGAATAAATTCTGGAATTGGTAAAATATTTGCAGGAGGTTAAACGGCCTATGAATAGTTCTGGGGAAGTTGAAAAGCTTAAGAGAAGAGTTTTGGAACTTGAGGGGGAAGTAGAACTTTATAAACAGAAACTTATGGAGATGGACTATCTGGTGGAACAGTATAATGAACTGGTGAAAAACGAGTTTAACTCTTTTGATGATTTTGTACAGAATTTGGTTACCAGAAAGATAATAGACGAAAACACAAGAGTTTATTCAAAAGATTTTTTTGATAAACTGTTTGCCATATACTATCAGAAGTCTTTTGAACTAAAAAAAGAATGCGGGATAATAATCCTTACTATTCCGGCTTTGAGAAGCAGCTTCGGTGAAGCTAAAAAACGTATGGAAAGAGAAATCGGAAAAGTTTTACGTGAAAGTGTAAGAATACCGCTTGATTTCATAGCCAGATACCGCGAAGATAGATTTGTAATACTGCTTACAGATATTGTTGATGAGGTGTTTGAAAAGATCACGGTTAGAATTCAGGACAGGCTCGAAATGCTTTGTGACAGATGTGGAAATATTGGAGTTCTTAAACACTACATACCGATAGAAAGAATAAGTCTTCAGGATATATTTGAAGAGCTGAATGAAAATAAAGGGGAAGATAGTTATGAAAGATAACGGTCCAATTACGGTAATGCAGATAAAAGGTCCGCAGAAAGCTACTGGTACGATAAAGGTGTCAGGTGCAAAAAATGCTGTACTTCCTATAATGGCTGCTACGGTTCTTACAGAGGATACGGTAGTTCTGAAAAATGTTCCTCAGATTGAGGATGTAAACACTATGATAGAAATATTGACCTTTATAGGCAAGAAAGTGGAAAGAACTGGTGACATGCTGGTCATTCTGCAGGATGGGCATATTAACCCTGAAGTACCTTACGAGCCGGTAAGGAAGATGAGGGCATCTTTTAATATATACGGTCCTTTGGTAGTGATGGCAAGAAAAGCTAAGGTTTCGCTTCCTGGAGGATGTGCTCTTGGCGCAAGGCCTGTGAACTTCCATATTGAAGGTCTTTTAAAACTTGGGATTGAGAGTACTGTAGAACACGGCTATGTTATAGGTGTTCTAAGAGCATCAGAAAAAAATGTAAGTATAAATCTTCCATTTCCAAGTGTTGGAGCAACTGAACATATTATTACTTCTGCTGTTCTTTTGGATGGAGTTACTACCACGATAAGCAACTGTGCGCTTGAGCCTGAAATTTTGGATTTAGTTAATTTTCTTAAGGGAATGGGGGCGGATATTCGCGGAGGTGGAACTCCTGTCGTAACAGTGAAAGGAGTAAAAAAACTTTCCGGATTAGAGTACTCTGTTATCTACGACAGAATAGAAGCCGGAACATTTGCCATTATGGGAGCGCTGCTAGGTGAAAATTTATGCATAGAAGGTATCGAACACGATCATCTTCAGAGCCTTTTTTCTTTGTTTGATGACATGAACTTAGAATATAGATACGACAAGCATAAAAAACAAATGATAGTCTCTGCAATGGATTTTTCAAATTTGAAAAGTGTTTCGGTTGAAACACAACCATATCCTGGTTTTGCGACAGATCTTCAGCCTCAGCTTATGGTAATGCTATCGCTTATTCCGGGGCGGTCCATTTTAACTGAAAATGTATTTAAAAGTCGTTTTAATCATGTTGATGAATTGAACAGAATGGGTGCAAAAATTAAAGTAGAAGGAAATACAGCCATAATAGACGGAGTTAAAAATCTTTCCGGGGCACGGATAATGGCAACAGATCTTAGGGCGGCTGCAGCACTTGTTATTGCTGCCCTTAATGCTAGCGGAGAATCCCAGATATCAGAAATAGACCATCTATTCAGAGGCTACGAAGATATAAAGAATAAATTCAACAATGTCGGAATAAAAGTGGATTTAAAATGAAAACAACCGCTGAGAATAGCTCTCGGCGGTTGTTTAATCATAATATTTTTTTGATATAAGATAAGCTACCTCTTCAAGAAAAAGCGTGTCCTTATTGTCAAAAGGCTCAATAAAATGAGAGTCTATATCTATCTCTCCTACTACAGTACTGTCCGATTTTTTTATAGGAACAACTATTTCCGAAAGAGTCTTTGGGCTGCAAGAAAGATAGTTTGCCTCCTTGGAAACATCTCCTACAACAAAAGTTGTCTTATTTTGAGCTGCTTGCCCGCATATCCCACTTCCAAAAGGTATTTTTATGTGTTCTGTGGGTTCTCCAACATACGGTCCCAGAACCAGGGTATCTTTTTGATTAGTATCTGTGAGATAAAAGCCTACCCAGTTGTAATAACTTATTCTTTTGGACATGGCCGACACAATTTTAGACATAGCCTGGTTTCTATCCGTGGTATCGTTTACTATCTTTTTAATCTCTTCCAGTAAGATACAAAAGTCGGCTTTCTTTTTATCAAAAGGTACTTTTGAAAGAAAATCAAGTATAGCCTGATCAACAATAGTTTCAAAAATCAGTTCCTTTTGATGATTGTAAAAATAAAGGAAATCAATCGCTATTATTGTTCCGGCATAAGTATCTATCATTTCATATGGCTTTTCTCCAAACATACATATTACGTGAACAGAATAATCTCCACGTTCAAGCTGATACTTCTGCGGATTGTCTGTAAGCATCTTAACTATACGATACTTAACTTCTGAAAAGCATTCCTGCCTGAACCAGAAAGCCATATCAATATACCTTCTTCCAAGCTTTAGCAACCTGCTTACTGCATCAGCATCAGATATACTGTTGAGGCGAAGGTATTCGCTTATAACTTTAGGCTTTTGTCTTTTATACTCATACCAGAAATCTTCCCAGGTTTCTTTTCTGAAAGAGATTATCTGAAAAAAATCTTCTGTAAAATCGCTGAAAACACTTCTCATTTAACACCTCGTAAAAAATGGTGCCGGAAGCGGGACTTGAACCCGCACAAGCCTGAGCTCATAAGATCCTGAATCTTACGCGTCTGCCAATTCCGCCATCCCGGCACAACTATTATATTTTACTATAAAAATTTAAGAATGTAAAGAGTTTTTTTAGAATCTTACTGCAAATACGTCAGGTTCTTTATCTTTATAGTAAACAGTGAAGAAGATAAAATTCCTGTCTTTATCAAAAGTCGGGTAATAGCAGTCATCATCAATGGAAGGTGTTTTTATAAAACTCTGTCCTTCATTGTAAAGGAGTATCTTATAACGGCCTTCTATAAGTTTTGAATAGACAATGTACCCACTGGAGTCTGACCAACAGTCTGTTTCATTCACTTGTGTATCGATCAGAGGAGATACCGTCTTGTCTTCATTTATAACATAAATTCCGGTATCACCAGTTATTAGATTAGTTCCACTGAAAATAATCTTATTTGAATCGTATTTGGCAGGAAGAAACTTAAGCATGTTATCAACATAGGTCAGCCGGTGCGAAGTTGCTTCTACCGTATCGTAGATCCAAATCTCCGAAGACCTGTCTGTCTCATCCTGAGAAAAAAGAATAAGAGTGTCGGAATAACAGTACGGTGAGTAGGCATTTTTATAGCTGCTTGTTGAAATTCTTTTTATAGACTTTTTTTCAGTCTCGTAAAGAACCACATCCCATTTTCCAAACATTGAACTCTGAAAAGCGATAAATTTTTTATCCGGTGTAATGTCGGGAAAGTATTCTGAGGACTGTTCCAAAGGTATTTTTTCTTTTATATTTGTATTCATATTCCAAATATAAAGCTCCCTGTTTCCGATATATCTGTCAGATATATAGTAAAGGACATTATCCTGAAAATAAGGGTATTCATCAACGCCTTTATAGAATGTCAGCTGGAGCAGCTTCCATGTACCGTCTTTGACAAGCCGCTGGGAAGCAATGTATTCAAGAGTCTCAACACTGAACCTGTATGCCCAATCGTCTGTCTCTAAAGTATCTTTTTCAAGATAAAACGAAGAATCCTTAAAGGATCCCCACGCCATCATTTTTTTTGATAAATCATCATAATCAATGTATAAATAGACATCTCCAATAAAGTTGAGATTATCGAAAACCTTTTCTGTCCACTCGGTCGAAAATCCGTCCTGAACTTTCTTAAAAGGTCTGACCAGATAACTGTAACTTCCCAATTCGCGTATTTTTTGTGCAACTTTTGAAGTCATATAGGTATCTTTCATTACAACAAGAATCATAGAATCCTTTGAAATACTTTGAGATATAGCTGTTATGGATAAAAATATCAGTGTAAGTATAAGAAAGGTTTTTCTCATAATCTTAGTGTAAAAGTCCCTTTAATATCCCGCTTATTTTTGAGTTGTCTGCTTTTCCTTTGGTTCTTGCCAGTACTTCTTTCATGACCTTGCCAAAGTCCTTTGAAGTTGTTGCATTCAGTTCTGATACAACCTGCTCGATGATAACTTTGAGCTGATCATCTGACATTTCCTGCGGAAGATACTTTATTAAATACTTAAGTTCTTCTTCTTCATTCTGTACCAGGTCAGTTCTGCCGGCAGCATTATACTGTTCTATAGATTCTTTTCTCATTTTTATCTGTTTTTTAAGAACCTTAACCACACCTTCATCATCCAGTACGGTCATAGTATCAACTTCTGTTTTCTTTATGTCCGTCTTTAAAAGTTTTACAGCATTAAGTGCTGCAACATTTTTCTGTTTCATGTAACTTTTCAGGTCTTCGTTTATTAGATCTTTAAGCATACTTCTCCTCCTTTAGCAAAAAACGCATATAATATATTATATACCGAGATTTTTCATTTTTC
>CALMRR010000025.1 GCA_937871925.1 uncultured Petrotoga sp. | reverse complement strand
TGCTCCTCGCAAAAAAAGATCTCATCGCTTATAAGTGTATTTTCTCTGAATTTTTCCTGTGGTATCTTAAGGCAAAACTGATATTGCGAACGTTCGACTTCAAAGCTTATACTGCTGTTACGGTCATATAACACATAAAGGTTTTCGTTAAAGTCCTGTTTTTCAAAGTTCTCATCCGAGTATACCTTTACCTCGCGGTAAAGACGGCTGAGTTTTCTCGTGTCTTTGAGCCTGTTATTTGTTTTGTAAAAATTTATCTTCTTACGGTACTCTTTCCTGAGCATAGAGTTATATTTTTTAATATTCTCCAATGCCAACAGTATCTCACCTACTGCTTCGCAGTCAAGAAGGGAAGGCATTTGTAAAAACTTGCCATCTGGAGCTATCAGTATATAAAGATCCTCACAGCAGACTACTTTTATGCTGAAATCGCCTAAAAACTTTATGGAATAATCATTTTCCCCACCGCGCACATACTCATAATATCCGGTTTGGCAGTTGTATTCCCAGTTCGGAGCCTTACTCAGTATCTCCTGCTGCAAATAAAATTTAAGCATAATTTCTCCCCCGTTTTACATTCTACTTAAATTCTACCATATAAAGACATAAAAAATGATATTTTTAAATATTAAATAATTACTTCTTTATTGAAATATTTTTATGAACTCGGCATAACTTACTGGTTTACTGAAATAATAGCCTTGGATGGTATCACAGCCTATTTTTTTAAGGAAGTCTAGCTGCTCTTCATTCTCCACACCCTCTGCGATAATCTGCACATTAAGTCCTTTTGCCATAGCCACTATTGTACTTATAACCTTACGGTCCCTGTCTGTAGCGGTTATCTTGTCCACAAAACTTCTGTCAATTTTGATGAAATCTATCGGCAGAAGCGTAAGATAACTGAGGGAAGAGTAGCCTGTTCCGAAATCATCCAGCATTATTCCCACTCCACGCTTTTTAAATTCATAAAGAGTATTACGTACAACAGGGAGCTTCTGCATTGCCATACTTTCGGTTACTTCTACCGAAACTAGCTCTTTTTTGATACCGTAGCCTTCGGTTATGTGATCAAACTTTTCTATCAGGTAAGGATCGCAAAGCTGCTGCATAGAAAGATTAAGACTTATCTTTACTTCTATCGAAAGCTCCTGCTTGGTCTTTATTATGTCTCTGCAGACATTATGAAGCACCTCTTCCCCTATTGCGGATATAAAGCCTGACTCCTCCGCAATATCTATAAACTTGGAAGGTGGTACTATTCCCCACTGTGGATGATTCCATCTTACAAGTGCTTCTGCTTCCTTTATCTTCCAGCCGGAAATGTCTACTATAGGCTGATAATAGACTACAAACTGTTTCTCGTTTATAGCTCTACGAAGATGACTCTGCAGAAAAAGTTTTTCGGATATCTTTCTTTTCATCCTGGTCTCATAGACTTCAAAAGCATTACCGCCAGACTCTTTAGACTTATACATAGATATTTCAGCATTTTTCAACAGCTCTCCGCAATCGTTTCCGCCATCCGGATATGTTGTCACACCCATGCTTATACTTATAAAAAAGTCTGTATCGTTAAGCTTAAGAGGCTCAGAAAAACTTTTCAATATCTGTTCGGAAATATCTTTAATATCCTGAATCGAAGTTCTGTTCCTTATATAACCAATGAACTCGTCGCCTCCCATTCTGGCAAAAGCTCCGTCCTTTTCAAAATGCTTTTTCAGCCTTTTTGAAACTTCTTTAAGAACCTCATCTCCAAAAACATGTCCGTGAACATCATTTACAAACTTGAACCTGTCAATATCCATGAGAAAAATGCTTACCTTTTCATCCGGACTTTTTTCTATCTGTTCAGAAAGGACTTTTAAAAAAAGAGTTCTGTTGGCAAGTCCTGTAAGCTGATCAAAATTTGCACTGTAGTAAAGCGCAGCTTCAGATTTCTTCTTTTGGGTAATATCGTCTCCGGTAAAAAGCTCAAGCTTTTCACCCGTATTTCGGTCATAGACACCTGATTTTTTCCATACTATCGTCTTCACACCCGAATCTTTGCATAAAAGTGTACCCTCCATAACAGATCCGGGAAAATCAGGATCAAGAAACTTATATACTTTTTGCCCTAATACTTCGGTTTTATCGTATCCACTTACCTTTTGGGCATACTTGTTAAAAATCTGTATTCTACGCTGCTCATCTATAGCTATTATCATTATCGAAGCACTCTCTATTATGCTTTCTTTTATTTTTTTCTCATTTTCAAGCTTAATACTTAACTGACGCTTTTTGAAGCCATAAAAAAGAATTATTACTATTAAAATACATGCTGCGGCAAATATAACCAAAAAGATCAAAAAAACGTCCCTGTACTCATCAATAAACCTTCTGGGCTTACTTATCAAAACAGCATTTTCAGGAATGCTTCCCATATCCACGGAATATTTTACAAGCATATTGTAATCAAAAATATATCTGTTGAGCGTATTGGTCAAAACAGGTATCTCTCCTACATCTTTGCCCTGAAGGATCAGAAGAACCATCTGGGCAGCCTCATATGCAAGGTCATAGCCTGATATGACATAACCTCCCACAACATTTCCCTTTATAAGGAACTCCCATGGAACGTATATAGGAATATCCGAGTATGTAGATATTGTAGGCGCGATATCCTCGTAATTGACAAGCTCTCCGGTTTCGCTGCGCAGAGTAGAAATTATAATAAGCGCACTCTGCGGACCTGCCTGGCGGACATCCTGTATTACCTGCTCTATACTCATATCATTGCGGATAATAAAGTTGATTTCAGGAAAAGAAATTGATTCTTTCTCTATCTGACTTTTATTCATATAGTAGATTGAGCTGTTGTCTCCATAAACAAGGAACCTCTTGATCTGCGGTGTAAGTTTAAGCGCAATATCAATGGTTTTCTTAAAATCAATGCTCTCAACTACTCCGGTGAAACCTTTTTTTCCTTTAAGCATTTCAGGATAAAACTCATTTATTCCAAGAAAAACAACCGGCTTTTCGCCAAAAAGAACGTCCCTGTACTCAAGAAGAAAGTCAAGTGCATCATTATCAACGCAGACAATAACATCTATAACCTTTTTTGCATATTTCATAGCGTATACTTCGGCAAGCTTGGCAAAATACTCTTTGCTTATTATATTCTTGGTATCCATATACTCGTAAAAAATATCAACGGGATACTTCGAAGTATTAAGCTCTTTTTCAAGCTCTGAAAAAATTTCCTGATTCCAGCCAAGCTCAGGATGATATGAAAAAAGGACAAGAATATTTTTTTTCTGAGAGAAACATACCGAAACTGTTAATAAAAGAAAGAATAGAAAAAATAAGTTTTTATACCTCATCTTTTTGATAAATTCCTTTCGATTATAGTATACAGATCACTCATGTTGACAGGTTTAGTTATATAATCGTTCATTCCGCTTTTTATACAGCTTTGCCTGTGCTCCGTCATGGCATAGGCCGTCATTGCCACAATGGGAATCTTTGCAACGGTCTGGTTTTCAGACTGCCTTATTCTCCGTGTGGTCTCATATCCATCCATATAAGGCATCTGAACATCCATAAGAATGATATCAAAACTTTTGTCTTTGAGAACCTCCAAAGCTTTCAGACCATTATCCGCCACCAATGGGTTCCATCCTCTTTTTTTCAAAATTGCACAGATAAGTTTCTGATTTATCTCATTATCCTCAACCACAAGTATATTAAGCTTGTCTTGGAAGCTTTCGGCAGATAAGCTTTCAGCTTGGGATACTGGAAAAGTATTCCCCAAAATAAAGGTTATTTCATACTTTCTCAAACCGTCGGTTTTCTCTGTCCATATCTTGCCGCCCGCCTGAGAAGCAAGATCCAAACATTCGGAAAAGCAGTCCCTGACGTTAGTCCTATGATCAGCTTCATCATTTGCAGGAGATTGAATATACCGTCCTTCGGTTATTGAAAAAACAAAGTACGAATTTTCTCTGTCATGGTAGATTTTTTGTGCTTTTATGGAAAGTTCGTTACTCTCAGTGTAAAAAAGAAGCTTTTCAAGAACACAGGACAACAGAAGTCTTAATTTTACTGGGTCGCCTTCATAAATACTGTCCTGTTCCACTTCCAGAAATTCAATGCTTGTACTTA
>CALMRR010000024.1 GCA_937871925.1 uncultured Petrotoga sp. | reverse complement strand
TAAAGTCCTCGTCTTTCTTGAACAGCTTTGAAAGAGTGGCGAACCTTCTGTAAAGCTCAGATGGAGTATCAGAAGGACCTGAAATTATGAGAGGGGTTCTTGCTTCGTCTATAAGAATAGAGTCTGCCTCGTCCACAATGGCGTAGTAAGGCTTTCTCTGAACTTTTTCCTTTATATCATAAACCAGATTGTCCCTAAGATAATCGAATCCAAACTCGTTGGCTGTTCCGTAGGTTATATCCATCTCATAGGCCGCTTTTCTATCAGTATTATTCATTCCAGCCTGAATAAACCCTATTGTAAGACCGAGATTTTCATATATTGGACCCATCCAGCCCGCATCTCTCTTGGCCAGATAGTCGTTATGTGTGGCAAGATGAACACCTTTACCGGCAAGTGCGTTCAGATATATAGCCAATGTTGCTACAAGAGTTTTTCCTTCTCCGGTTTTCATTTCAGCTATGTTTCCTTCATGAAGAGCTATTCCTCCAATAAGCTGAACATCAAAATGTCTCATTCCCAAGGTTCTTTTGGAGGATTCTCTAACTGCAGCAAAGGCCTGTACAAGAATATCATCCAGAGTCTCACCATCAGCTATTCTTTGCCTAAATTCGTCTGTCTTTGATCTTAATTGACTTTCCGAAAGTTTTTCGTATTCATTTTCAAGCTGATTAATCTTTTCAACCGTTTTTTTGCTTTTCCTCAAAAACATATCATTTTTATCAAAAATAGAAAAAATTGCCATATTGACACCTCTCGAATGCTTTGTATCCGCATATGATTTTTCATTTCAGGATTATATTTATACAGTAGTTCTTATCTTCATTCTTAAAAAAAGTTGCCGAAAGAAAGGCCGGTATCGAGCTAAAGAAATTCTCTTCAAAGTATCTTTCAAGATCTGCAAAAACAAATCTTTCAAGTTTTTTCCTTTCAATTATTTTATATCCTGCAATACTTTTGAGCCTTGGCGATTCTGAAAGATAAATCTTCATATTATCCGGAGATACTGTGCTGACAATACTTCCTTCCTGGCTGTAGTAAAAATATATCTTATCTCCCACGGATTTATGACTTATAAGACAGTAGTCATATGTTCCTATCTTACCGCTGCCCAGGTTATACAACTTAATGAGGGCATTAATATTTTTCGTATCAAATACAGTCGAAAAATAAATTGATCTCATCTTACTATCCGTAAGGCTTTCAGATCTTATAACTACAAACTGTCCGTCTTTCGGGGCTGAAAAAAGCTTATTGAATATATCTACAGAGTTTTTATCATAAGGAACAAAAAACTCCTGAATATACTGGACAGTCCTGTCCTTTTGAAGAACTTCATATGTCTGAATATCGCCGAAGATTCTCCGGTTTTCAAGCAAGGATATATCAAATTCCTGCATATCCTTTGAATAATCCTGGGATACGAAACTTCCTTTCAGGGCTTTGTCTTTTATCTCCAAATGAAAGTCCCAGTTTTTACCATCATTCATGAATCCTTTTATTTTTCCTTCAACAGGATACTCTTTTGTTGGTATATAAATATTCTGGTGCTTATTAAGAAAGGCCCCGTTCTCATCGTAAGATATTCTATACTCCCTGCCGTATATATCGTATCCGCCTTTAACAACAGTACCGTTGAATATATTTTCTACTATATCGCTTATGGTTTTTACATCATGGTTTTCAATATATATGGCATTAGATCTCAATATAATATTACTGAGATTTTTTATTATATCCGGTTCCAAAAAAGCCGAATAATTATATTCAAAATCAGAATAAAAAGTTACCCTGCTTTCAAGAAGATCCTCAAGATCTTCTTTCGGACAAGAAAGAGTTTCCGAAAGAACATTAAAAATATACTCATATCCGAGTCCTTCTTTTGAGTTAATATACCTGAAGAGAGGTATGTTGACCAGACAGTTTTTATAAAACCGCCCCAGTCCGTCTATACTTATTACGGATGTATAAGAATAACCTATTATGCTGTATAAAAG
>CALMRR010000023.1 GCA_937871925.1 uncultured Petrotoga sp. | reverse complement strand
GAACAGCAGCCATGCTTCCCTCATTTTTTCTGTCGGACTGGCTCATATACTTTCCTCTGAGAAAAACCATACTAACGGCTTGTTCAAAGCTAACAGCTCCACATGCAATAAGTGCCGTCCATTCTCCAACCGAATGCCCGGCCACCACATCGGGTCTAATACCTTGCTTGTGGGTTGCATACAGAAACTTTATATAACTTATACAAAGTATAGCAAGCTGGGCGTTCTGTGTTTTGACCAGTTCTTCTTCACTGCTTCCGAAAATTATACTTTCTATATCAATTCCGGTAAGCATTTTTACCTTACTCAGATACTCGTAGTACTCAGGATTTGTCTCAAGCACTTCTTTACCCATGCCCAAGTATTGAGATCCCTGCCCTGGAAAGACTATAGAAGTCATTTTTTATACCTCCTGCCCGGAACAGAATATTTTTTCTGCCTGAAATATCATTTTTTCCATAATATCCCCTACACCTTCAATATTCTCGATCAGACCGCTGCACTGGCCTGCCATAAACGCACCCGCCTGAACATCTCCATCTAGTACCGCCCTTTTCAGACTTCCTATCAATACTTCTTCCGCCTGTTCCGGACAAGTAAGCTCAAGCTGGCATACCTTTTTTGCAAAATTTGTTTTTATGACCCTCGCACTATGTCCTAACTTTTGACCGGTAATCACCGTGTCTCTTATTCCTGCTTTTATTATTTTATTTTTAAACTCTTCATGTACAAGGCATTCTTTTGAAGCTATAAATCTTGTACCCATCTGCACTCCCTGAGCACCAAGCGCAAAACACGCAGCCATTGCTCTGCCATCGGCAATACCCCCTGCCGCAACAATCGGTACCGATAAACAGTCCATCAGCTTGGGAATGAGAACCATTGTTGTAACCTCACCTATATGCCCGCCTGACTCCATTCCTTCACCTATTATTGCATCTATTCCAGATCTTTCAAGTCTGACCGCAAGATTTTCGGAAGATACCACTGCCATACTTACTGTACCGTTTTTTTTCAATGCAGGAAGAAATGTGGCGGGATTTCCTGCACCAAAGACTACACACGGAACTTTTTCTTCAATGACAGTCTCAACAAGCTCCGGAGCATGCGGATTAAGAAGCATTATATTAACTGCAAAAGGCTTATCGGTAAGATTTTTAACCTTTCTTATCTCTTGTGTAAGCAGCTGCCTGTCCATTGAGCCTGAACCTATTGTTCCTAACCCTCCGGCATTGGAAACTGCAGCCGCAAGCTCCGAGGTTCCAACCCATGCCATTCCGCCTTCGATTATAGGGTACTTTATTTTCAAAAGTTCTGTTATTCTTGTGTTTCTGAAATTCATTCCTCTTTCCCCCCATCATATTTCATCCCAAGCATCAGCTCTGCAGCCGCACAGATAACTCCTTCACAGGTTACGCTGCCTTTTGCCTTTATTACAGAGCTTCTCCTCTGAGTAATATGCACTTCGTAGATTATAGTATCACCGGGCCGTACCTCTTTCTTAAATCTGGCACTGTCTATACCCAAAAAAAGCGGAGAAATATTTTTTGCATCCATACTTTTCAGTATCATTATTCCCGCAGTCTGAGCGAGCCCTTCTATAAGAAGTACTCCTGGCATTATAGGATACTGCGGATAGTGACCGCAGAAAAAAGGCTCATTCACAGAAACATTTTTGATAGCGGTTATTTTTTCATCAGAATAATCAATTACCCTATCCACAAGAAGAAACGGATATCTGTGGGGAAGTATTTTCATAATCTGTTCAATTTTCAGTTCCATTTTTTCCTCCTAGATAACTTTCTTTTTCATAACCCGGAAAAAGTCTTTCTATCACTTCTTTCACCGTGGATATTTGATTCACTCTAAACCCCTCTTGCCCTATAAAGGCAAAGCCATTTTCCATATCACCCCTTGCGGCGTTTGAAAGTGCTCTGGCTATACAGTATGGCGCATCTTTCATATTACATGTTTTTATACATCTGTAAGCACAGTTTACGGGCTTTTTTATGCCTTTGCCGACATCCTCAAGAAACTTATTTCTGACTGCACGGCCGGGCATTCCGACCGGACTGTCTATAATGACAATATCTTCTTTACTTGCATTGACTATCGTATTTTTAAACTTTATATCCGCATCACATTCCTGAGTGGCAATAAAAACGCTTCCTGCCTGAACTCCATCTGCACCGAGCTTAAACATAGCTTCTACATCAGTATGATCATAAATTCCACCAGCTGCTATCAAAGGAACCTCTTTGCCAAACTCTCTTTTAATTTTTTCGCATAGCTCCCGTACCTGAGGAACAGTGTTTTCAAGCTGATGTTCTTCCGAATAAATGTTTTCTTTCTTATATCCGAGATGCCCTCCCGCCTTTGGCCCTTCAACTATAAAGGCATCAGGAATATAACCGTAACGTGAAAACCATCTTTTAAATATGAGAGTGGCTGCCCTCAGCCCTGAAACTATAGGAATAATTCTGGTTTTTGTTCCTGCCATAAGATAGGAAGGAAGATCAAGTGCAAGCCCAGCACCGGATATTATTAGATCTATCTTCTCTTCAACTGCCGTTCTTACCATATCCGAATAGTTTGAAAGAGCTGCCATTATATTTACGCCGATAATGCCTGAAGTTTTTTGCCTTGCACCTGTTATAACTTTTTTCAGTCCTTCTATACAGGCCGCTTTATAATCCTTTCCATACTCTTCAAAAAACATTCCTATGCCGGCCGTTCCTATTACACCTATTCCCCCTTCATTAGCAACTGCACTTGATAGCCTATCCAGAGATATTCCTACGGCCATACCGCCTTGAATCAAAGGGATCTTTGATTCAAGGCCGTTTATATTTAAACCTTTCAATTTTCTTCTCCTTTAATGCCATAATCCTGATTTTTTGTATATACCAGCGCGGCATTATGACCGCCAAAGCCAAACGAATTTTTCAGTATTACCTTTATTGGTGCATTTACTGTTTGTCTGGGCATATTAAGCCCTGCGAACTCATCATCAGGTTCCATAAGATTAGGCATTCCATGTACAAAACCTTCCTGTGCCTGAAGAATTGCCCCTATGAGCTCTGTTGCCGCTGCCGCTCCCAGCCCATGCCCTAAAAGAGCCTTGGAAGCTTGTATAACTACTTTTTTAGAACTTTCTCCCA
>CALMRR010000022.1 GCA_937871925.1 uncultured Petrotoga sp. | reverse complement strand
AGAATTTTTTCAGAGGAAAGAGAAAGTTTTCTTCCTCATGTTGGTTCATGTGCAGGAAAAACCTTTGATATGGATTTTTCTGAAATAAAAGGTCAACTTTTCATAAGAAGAGCGGTTGAGGTAGCATGCAGCGGTTTTCATAATATCCTTCTCAAGGGCAGTCCAGGTTCTGGAAAGACTATGATTGCAAGGAGAATTCCGACTATACTGCCTCCTATGACGACCGAGGAGATTATTGAGTCGACCAAAATATACTCTGTATGCGGATATATAAATAAGATAATAAATGAAAGACCTTTCCGCTCACCTCATCATACAGCTTCCTCGGCATCGGTAATCGGGGGTGGAAACATCCCCAGACCCGGTGAGATAAGTCTTGCACATAACGGTGTACTTTTTCTAGATGAGTTTCCCGAGTTTCGCAATGATGTCATACAGTCACTTCGTCAGCCCATGGAAGATGGTAAGGTTACCGTCACAAGGGCACGATCTGTTGCTGAATTTCCAGCAAGGTTCATGCTTGTGGCGGCTCAAAACCCATGTCCGTGTGGTTTTTTCGGAGATAAAGAAAAAGAATGCACCTGTTCCATTAATCAGATAAGCAGTTATAACAAAAAAATATCAGGACCTATAACCGACAGAATTGATATAAAGATAGATGTTCCTAGGGTTGAGATTTCAGATCTTTTGGGTAAGGATGACGGAGAGTCTTCTGAAAAAATAAAAGAAAGAGTTATAAAAACGTCTTCAATCCAGATAAAGCGGCAGGGTAAGTTCAACGGTCAGCTTACCGGTCGGGAGGTAAAGGAGTACGCCATCCTTTCCGACAAGGCAGAAGAGTTTCTAAAGACTGCCGCCGTTAAGCTCAAACTTACAGCTAGATCTGTAACCAAAATAATAAGAGTTGCCAGAACAGTTGCCGATACTTACGAATCTGAACAGATACAAACCGTTCATATTGGAGAAGCTCTTAATTACAGAAATGTTGAAATGAATTAACTTTTTATCTGCATAAGCCGATGGAGTAACAAAAATTATACATAATATTAACCTTAAAACAATCTTTATGTGATAAAATAAATACTAATATTCCTATAAAGGGTTTCTTCATTCTTATAATGGAATAATAGGAGGCGTAGGTATGAAAAGTATACGTTCTAGGCTTATGTTTTGGCTGATAACTCTTTTTACAGCTATACTGCTTATCGCCGGAGTAATACTTTACGCACAGACTCAGTCAACAGTAGTACCTACAGTGGAAAAGATGGCCGAGCAGATAGTTATTGCCAGAGCCGATGAAATAGGGGAATGGCTTAACGGTATTCTGATAGAGGTATCTGCCCAGTCGGACAGAAATGTTGTAAAAACAATGAGTTGGACTAACATGCAGGAGTCTCTTCTTAGATACGTTAACGATAAAAATAA
>CALMRR010000021.1 GCA_937871925.1 uncultured Petrotoga sp. | reverse complement strand
AGAGATCGGCCATGTAGTAAATGAAGCTATCCATGAGTATCTTGGCTGGGTAGATGGATTGAGGATATTCTCCGAACCAGGCAGATCCATGGTTGGAAATGCAGGAGTAATGGCTTCAAAAGTAGTTCTGAGAAGCAGAAAGGGAACACAGGACTGGGTATATCTTGACGTAGGAGTTTTCCACGGTCTCATGGAAACTATTGAAAACTTCAGATACGAGGTTGTCGTAGATGGAAAAGAGAATCACGAAACAGTATCAATGACGCTCGCCGGACCATCCTGTGACAGCGTTGATACTATATACGATGAAGTGGAGCTTCCTGTCGATATAGATTATCAGGACATTGTTTATTTCATAAATACCGGAGCATATACCATAGAGTACGCATCACCTCATTTTAACGGGATAACTCCTCCAGAACTCTACACAGTTGAGGAACTTGAGGTACTTGTTGAAAAGGCCGAAGAAGAACTTAAAGAAAAAGAAAACAAAGTAAATTAAAACAGCTCGCAAGAGCTGTTTTTTATTTTCTCTCATTCTCCTGCCAACGGTTCATTTGCAGGAACTCCGTTTTTTCTGGGGTACTTTGATGCAGTATTCCCTATTTTTCTGAAGGTTACATAAAGTCTTGTTTTTTCTTCATCCTTTTCGTAAAATCTGTAACTATAGATTATATCTTCCTTAAGCCCCAGCATATTGCTTGCCTTATCTGCATACTTTTTTTCCTGGGCATAGTAAGCCGGACCCTTATAAAGGCCGATAAGTCCTTGATTTTTTATCATGCAGGCAAGATATTCAAGAGTAATGTCTGTTCTTCCCAAAGCCCTGCATGTTCCAAAATCAAAAAAATTCCTATGTTTATGGGCAAAATCTTCTATTCTCTCATTAAAAACCTCGACATTTTCAAGATTGAGTGTTTTACAGAAAAGCGCTACAGCATTAGTCTTCTTAGCTGTACTGTCCACGAGATAAAATTTTTTCTCCGGAAATATTATGGCAAGGGGTATTCCCGGAATACCTCCCCCTGTTCCTATATCTACTATCTTGCTGACCTCGTCGGTCATTATCTTGGTATTTATGACAGCTAAAAGAGAATCTATAATAAGGGCTTCAAACCCAAGAACATAATCCTTATATGCAGTAAGGTTGACAGGATAGTCTATAATAAGGCGGTTATACTCTATCAATTTGTCAATAACTTCTGCTTTAAAATTCAGCCGGTACCTTGATAGAATATTTACATAATCCACATTATCATACATTGACAACCACCATCCTTTATGGTAAAATAATTGTGGTTTTGGAGAAGTAGTCTAATTGGCTAAGGCGTCGGTCTTGAAAACCGATGGGGTTAATAGCCCCATGTGGGTTCGAGTCCCACCTTCTCCGCCAGAAAAAAACCGCCATCAAGGCGGTTTATTTTTTTTAGTATACCG
>CALMRR010000020.1 GCA_937871925.1 uncultured Petrotoga sp. | reverse complement strand
TTACATCCGATAGCATGCTTCCGAGAGACTTTATTACTATATCGTCCTGACCTAATAGTTTGTCCACAATGACTCCATACTTTTTATTTCCAACTTTTATTATAACTATGTTCTCTTGCTTAAGATTTTCAGTCCTGCTGTAGCCAAAAAGCTCCCTAAGCCTTATAACAGGTATTACTTCTCCTCTTAGCATGAAAACTTCCCTGTCCTGGACAACTTTGATTTCCCCGTCGGCAATTTTCTGCGTCGTATCTATATTAGCTATAGGTATGGCATAAACATAATCTTTAACTGTTACAAGAAGTGCTTCAATTATGGCCAAAGTAAGCGGCATTCTTATTCTTACAATTGTTCCCCTTCCTTTTTCACTTTCAAGAGTAACGGTTCCTTTGAGAGATTCAACCGTGGATTTTACAACATCCATTCCCACACCTCTTCCGGAAAGCTCCGTAGCCTTATCCTTAGTAGAAAGTCCCGGAAGGAAAGAGAGCGCAAGAATTTCTTCATCTTTCATCGAAGACGCTGTGGTTTGATCTACAAGTCCTCTCTCTAAAGCTTTTTTAAGTATTTTTTCTTTATCCATGCCTTTACCGTCATCTTCAACCTCTATTATTACACCGTTTCCTTCGTGTCTGGCTGAAAGCCTTATTGTACCTATCTTGGGTTTTCCCTTTGCAATCCTTTCCTCAGGTGATTCTATACCGTGATCAAGAGAGTTCCTGAGAAGATGGATCAAAGGATCCCCTATTTCATCAACAACGGTTCTGTCAAGCTCTGTTTCTTCACCCTGCATAATAAAGTTTATCTCTTTTCCAAGCTCCTTGGCAATATCTCTGGTAAGTCTAGGAAATCTGTTAAAAACAAAGGAAACAGGCACCATTCTGACCTTCATAACTACGTTCTGAAGATCCAATGTAATTCTTGAAAGCTGTGACAGACTTTCATCAACTTCTTTTATGCTGAATTTTTTAAGCGTCTCGGCTATTCTGCTTCTGGCTATAACAAGTTCAGCCATCAGATTCATCAACTCGTCCAGCTTGTTTATATCGACTCTTATTGACTGGGAAAGTTTTAATTTTTTCTTTGCAGGCTGTGCCGGATTATCGTCCTTGTGTTCGCTTTCCTCAGAGGGCTCAGCATTATGAGATTCAATGCTTTTATCCGAAGCAGCTCCATCAGCATCGGCTGTACCAATAGCCTTTTTATTTACACTTGTAAAGAAATCATCTATCTGTATTTTTTCAACTTCCGATATAGATTTAAGATTTTCAGCTAAGAACTTCGGATCAACAGAAGCAACTATACCGAAAACAAGCTCCCTGTCAAACTTTTCGCTTTCGATATCCTCTGTGGAAGGATCGGAATAAACAACCTCACAACCCATCTCATCAAACTTATGCTGTATCATGAAAGCCCTTGCAAGCTTAAGCTGAACCCCTTCTGAAAGGGTAGCTTTTATAAAATAGAAGTTAAGTCCTCTTTCTTTAGCTTTATCGTAAACATTTTTTAGTATGGCCTTGGTAGAGTCTTCTATAAAAAAAGCTGAGTCAACTGTGCTTACAGCTTTTTCCTGAACAGGCTCTTCCTTAACAGGAGTTTCTTTAAGCGGTTCCGCCTTCTGTTCTGATTTTTGCCCTTTAAGAATCGATTCAAACCCATCCTTAAGAGTCTTAACTGCATGCGTATCTCCGTTTCCTCCTGAAGCTATATCATCCAAAGACTCTCCCAAAGTATCAAGACCTTTGAAAAGAAGATCTATTATATCTTCATTAACATCCATCTGATGATTCCTTATCTTATCAAAAGTATTCTCCATAGTATGGCAAAGTTTTGCAAGTCCGTCAAAACCAAGCGTACCTGCCATCCCTTTTAGTGTATGCATTATTCTGAATATTTCATTTACCTTCTCAAGGTTTTTCATATCACTTTCCAAACCCAAAAGTGCATCATTAAGATTCTGAAGATTTTCTCTCGCTTCGTCCAGGAAAACGCTTAGATAGACATCCATTTCTCCCATCTTCATCCCTCCTTAAAAGCTTTCATCATATCTGTCATAACCGTTATTGCGTAATATGATGCGCTTTTTCTTATTTCTTGCCTGTTACCTGGAAAAAATTTCTTTTCTGATTTTCTTTTATTATCGACAATAAAACAGAACCACACCGTTCCGACAGGCTTTTCAGCTGATCCACCCCCAGGTCCGGCAATTCCGCTTACTGAAACCGCACAATCAACATTCATAAGATTTATAAGACCATCAGCCATCTGCTCGACACATTCCCGGCTAACCGCTCCATAAAGCTCTATCGTACGACTGTCAACTTTGAGCAAAGAGGTTTTTATGCTGTTTGAGTACGATACCACCGATCCATAAAAATATTCAGAAATGCCGGGTATCTCTGTTACCATAGAAGAAAGCATACCTCCGGTACACGACTCTGCAAATCCGAAAGTCAGCCTTTTTTGAGATAGGACAGCAGACAGATCGTTCAAAATTTTTTCCATACTCCGCCACACCTTTCACCAGATTAATTATATCAAATAAACGGTATAAAATCATCATCTATTTTAAAAATCTTTATTTTTTATGAGTTTGGGTATAAAATTATAATGATCACTTTTAGGAGGATAAAAATGAAAGATATAAATGAGCAGGCACAGATAATAATACAAAACAGCAGTTACGATTTCAACCATGAAAAGGATCCTTTTGTAGTGCTTATAAAAACTATTATATCTCAGCGTAACAGGGATGAGGTAACAGAAAAAGTTTCAAATATCTTTTTTTTAAAGTTCAAAAACGTTGCGGAGGTCTCTCGTGCCGATACCTCAGAAGTTGAGTCTGTTCTTAAAGCAAGCGGCATGTATAGACAGAAAAGTATAAGAATCATACAGATAAGTAAAATACTAATTGAAAAGTATGACGGAAAAGTTCCAGACTCCCTTGAAAAACTTTTAGAGCTTCCGGGAGTGGGAAGAAAAACTGCCAACATAGTACTGTACAACTCATTTAATATCCCTGCCTTGGCCGTTGATACTCACGTACACAGAATATCAAACAGACTTGGATGGGTAAGTACCAAAACACCCGAAAAGACTGAGGAAGCTCTGTCAAAACTTCTCAAAAAAGAATTTTGGGGTCCGGTAAACGAAGCAATGGTTTACTTTGGAAAAACCATATGCAGACCGATATCTCCAAAATGTGTTTCATGTTATCTTAATCAATCATGTCCGTCGGCAAAACTACCTTAATGACTGTAAACCACTTTTCCGCTCTTCATAACTGTTTTTACATGGTACTCTTTATCCAAAACAACCAGATCAGCAAGCTTTCCACAAGCAATACTGCCTCTATCCTTAAGTCCTATATTCCTAGCAGGATTAGAGGTATATAATCTGATGGCTTTTTCTAAAGAAGTACCCGTAAATTTAAGCACATTCCTCAGCGAACTATCCATGGTCAGAGTGCTGCCTGCTATGGTTCCGTTGTCCAATGTGGCTTTGCCATCAGAAACATTCACCTGAAGACCACCTAAATCATAGATACCGTTTTTAAGTCCGGTAGCCCTCATAGAATCGGTTATACCTATTATTCTAGAATCAGAGAAAACTTTATAAAAAAGCTTTACAGCATCTGCCGAAAGATGATATCCGTCGGCAATTATTTCTATTATTGTGTCATCAAAAAGCATTGCAGCACCTACTGCGCCTATCTCACGGTGATGAAGGCCGTTCATGGCATTACAGTAATGTGTAAATCTTTTGATCCCGTTTTCATGAGCTCTTTGTATCATCTGTGCATCAGCGTTGGTATGGCCTATGGACGGAACTATTCCGAGCTTTTTCAGTTGAGCTGAAAACTCAAAATTTATGTCGGTTTCAGGAGCAAACGTGATAAGTTTTATTCTTCCTTGGGCTAAACGCTGAAGCTCTTTTATCTCAGTTATGTCAGGTTTTCTTATATATTTTTCATTCTGGGCACCCTTTTTTAAAGGATTTATATATGGGCCTTCCAAATGCATAAGAACTTCAAAATCACATTTCTTACTTTCCTCAACAACCTTTTTAAGATCATTATAACTTGCGGAAAGAGTTGTATAAACCGGAGTTGTTACACCGCGAGAAAAACAGAATTCACGTATGATTTCAAAGCTTTTGCTGCTCATATCCATCACATCGCTTCCATTGCATCCGTGAATATGAGAGTCTATAAAACCCGGAACAACAAAATCGTTTCCAAAATCCAAATCTGCTTTGCCATCAGAAAAAGAAGAAATCCGTTCTTTTTCTATCACGACTGTTCTTTTTTCAAACTTACCTTTATAATATATATTTCCTCTTATCTTCATACTTTTCCCTCCAATAACTTTTAAAAAACAGCTACTCTGTTTAAAGTTTATTACAGGGTAATTATATCAGAGTTTATTACTTTTTCGGCAGGATCATCAAAAGATTTGTATTTTTGGTAAATCTGATATATAATATACTGTATATACTGTATATACATAGGAGGATAAAATGACTCTGGATAATTTTATTCAACAGAATGTTTCAAGAAAAAAACGGCTTTTTCTTCTTATCATCTCCTCAATAGGCTGGGCACTCGTGGCGGCAGGAGTTATGGTGACTTCCCTTACCATAAACGATATTGTTGCATATTGGAAGCTTTCGAAAGTATTCTCTGCGGTCATGGCAAGCTCAACTTTTTTTGGAATGATTGCTGGAGCAGTATCTTCTGGTCTTATTTCAGATACTTTCGGACGAAAGAATTCTTGTGTGATCTTTTCTTTTATTTTCACTTTGTTTTCTTTTTTGGGAGGAGTGGCATCTACTCCTGAAATGTTCCTTACATTCAGAATTATTGCTGGTTTTGGAATGGGTGGACTTCTGCCGGCATTGAACACATATCTGGCGGAGTTCCTTAATATTTCTATACGGGGTATGTATCTTGTTCTACTTGAAGCAAGCTGGGCAGTCGGAAGTATTATTCTGGGAGTTTTCCATCTACTGTTCAAAAATTCTCTTACATGGAGAGGCGATTATCTTTTTTTCATATCCGGATTGATTCCTCTTATATTCATCATGTTTATGCATGAATCTCCAAAGTATCTTTTAATAAAAAAACGTTATGACAAGATTCAAAAGCTTTACAATACTAACGGTTCTGATATAATCATTCCCGTAAACTCAAAAAAGTACAGAGTTTCCGACCTTTTTAGGGACAATCATATGAAGATAACTCTGAATGTCTGGCTTTTATGGTTCACAATGAGTATCGGATATTATGGTATATTCGTATGGATAAAGTCAATTCTCATTTCCAAAGGCATATCTGTCCTATCCGCAGATTGGTATACTTTTTATATGTTTGTTGCTCAGCTACCCGGCTATCTTCTGGCTGCCCTCCTGATAGAAAAAGTAGGCAGGAGAAAGAGCCTATTATTTTTCATGATCGGCACAGGAGTATCCTCACTTGCTTTCGCCTTTGTGTCGACTCAGCTTCAGGTACTCGTATTCAGTCTTATAGTATCTGTATTTTGTCTGGGAGCTTGGGGAATTACTTATGCTTATACTCCGGAGCTTTATCCTACTCACATACGCGGCATAGGAAACGGCTCAGCTAGTGCTGTCACAAGATTTGCTGGATTTTTAGCTCCTTACTATACTTCCTTTTTCCTTGAACATTCTATAACAGTAGGACTTGTCGGTATTGCAATCCTTTTTGTCATAACCGGTATTCTGAACTTTTTATTTCTTCCGGAAACAATGAATGAGGAGGTCAACTGATGGAAAAAACCCTGCGGCAGAAAAAAGTGCTTGAGACAATATCTTCAAGTAATGATCCGGTATCCGGAAACGAGCTTGCGCTGAAGTTCGGCGTGACAAGACAGATCATAGTGAGGGATGTTATGATTTTAAAAGCCCAGGGGGAGGATATAAGGTCAAATTCCAGAGGATACTATATAAACAGTGAAAAGAAACATATAAAAACCGTGGCTGTAAGGCATAG
>CALMRR010000019.1 GCA_937871925.1 uncultured Petrotoga sp. | reverse complement strand
CATTTTGATTATATACAGATTTAATAAGCTAATCAAAACCTTTCATATTACCATATTTTTTGATTATTTCTTGCTCATTTTGTTTATTAGTTTCTTTATCATTATCTTCAGTAACAAAAGAATCTATAAATGATCAACAATAACTGATGCATCACTACTATTAAAATTTTTATTTTTTTGTATCATATTAGCTAAAGATTTTTTTGTTATTTTTTCTAAATCTTTAAGCTATTCTTTAAAATAAGGTAATTCATTTTCTTCTTCATACTATTGGGGATTAAATATATTTGCAAGATTTTTAATATTAGATTGTATTCTCTATTTTTCTTTTTGTATCTATTTTTGAGTTTTTTCCTCTTGATCCCAATCTGTAAAAGTTTTTTTATCTTTAAACTGCATTAGCAGTTTTTTATAGTTCTCCCGGGAAATTTTTATTTTCTCATATCTTTGTATAATCTTCTCATCCGGGCGGATAAAAACCTCCCCACTTTCACCGTCAAATACTATGAAAGATCCTGTTTCTACCTGTTCTGTTATCCCTGCTGCACCTACGATGGCCGGAATTCCGAGATTCCTCGCTATTATGGCTGCGTGAGAGGTTCTGCCTCCGCCTTCTGTTATTATGCCGCAGACTTTTTGACTGTCCATAGACGCTGTGTCCGAAGGTGAAAGCTCACGGGCAACTATTACAGATCCGTCAGGCATAGCTTCAAGCCCCGTTCCCGTACCAAGAATACTTTTCACCACTCTCATTCCGACATCCTTCACATCGGCAGCTCTTTCACGTATGTACTCATCTTCTATATTCATAAACTGTATATAAAACTCGTCCGCTGTTTTCATTACAGCATAGGCTGCGCAGAGTTTCTCAGATTCAATATGGTCTCTGACAGTCTGAACAAACTCATCGTCCTGCAAAATCATCAGATGGGCCTGAAAAATTTCTGCGTCATCCTTTCCGAGTTTCGCCCCGGAAGTTTCTATAAGCTCTTGCAGCTCTAAAGCACTTTTTTCAAGTGCCTTTTCAAGGATTGAGAGTTCTTTTTCCATACTGTTGGAGTATTTTTGAAGACTTTCAACTTCTATTTTTTTCAAAAGGAATACTTTTCCTATGGCTATACCAGGTGAAACTGCCGTGGCCTTCATATTATCACCTACTCGCTAAAAGCCTTTATGAGTGCGCTTAATCTTTCCAAGGCAGCTTCTTCATCTTTTCCTTCTGCCCGGAGCTCTATTTGAGTACCTTTGCCAGCTCCCATTCCCAAAACGTTCAGAATGCTTTTGCCGTTGTATTCTTTTCCGCCCTTTACCAAAGTTATTTTGGCCTCGAAACTCTTGGCAAGCTTAACAAATTCCGATGCCGGCCTTGCATGGAGACCGGTTTCATTCTGTAAGATTATCTCTATTGATTTCATACTCAGCACTCCTCTTTTTTTGATAAAAGTTTCAGGAAGGACTCCCCGTTTTCAGGTTTTTCTGTTTCAAAGTAATCAGCAACAGTCATTCCTATATCTGAAAGGGTTTTACGATCTCCAATAAAA
>CALMRR010000018.1 GCA_937871925.1 uncultured Petrotoga sp. | reverse complement strand
AAGGACAAAATCGTCCTGGTTTATTGTTCTCAAATCACATCCTCCTAAATTTTGAGAGATTGTCTATAAGTTCGTTTATTAGTTTCTCATCCTGTGTGGATTCATATTTTAGTAAACAATTTTTTGCGTATTCTTTTATTATTTCTTTGGCAGTGTTGTCTAAAGCCCCTGATACGGCGCTGAGCTGAGTAAGTATCTCCACACAGTTTCTTTCCTGGTCAACCATTTTCTGTAAGCCCTTTATCTGTCCTTCTATCCTTTTTAGCCGGTTCGTTATCTTTTTTTTGGACACTGTCAACCCTCCTGACGTTCATAATTCATATTAATTATACTACAATTAAGGTTTTTACGATACTTTTTTAAGATAAAAACAAACAGGAAAAATTCAACTTACTCTTACTAAGCCAAGACATCAAAATGAAATCTCCAGATACGGCATAAAGGTACCTAAGATGAAGCCTAAGGCAGATGCCGCTATCACGTCGGATGTCCAGTGCTTGTCTTCGATGATTCTCATGGCTGAAACAGTTAGCGGCAGTATGTAAAGCCACTGTCCGTATTTTTGTGCATAGGGAGTGACAACTGCCCATGCAACGATTGAATGACCGGAAGGAAAGGAGAGATAGTCATCAGAAGCTGCCGTCCAACCCATAAAACTGTTTTTACCTTCTTCCGTGAAGGGTCTGGCTCTGCCGGCTGCATGTTTGAGCAGATAACCGACTGCCGCACTTGCTGTTCCGGCCTGGAAGGAACGAAAAGCTACATCCTTAAATTCGGAGCAGTCAAAAAACAAAGACGATACCAGTAATGCTGAGCTTAAGCCAAGACTTATTTTTGCATCAGTCAAAGAGTCGATCGAAAAGTTTTTAATTTTTGGTACAGCCAAACGTATCTGTTCATCAAAAAGGTATGCTGCTGCCAAAGCCGAGGCCGAGACCAAGAGGGTGCCTGTGGCATCGGTGGCATCGCTATACTTCAGATCAAGCTTAAATTGGGAAAACAGACTAATACACAGAGATATCATGATAAGCATCACAAGATTTTTTTTCAAAGTATCCGCCTCTTTTTTAAAATTAAATATTCGATAAGGATTTATGCTTTCTGTTTCAGAAATGACTAAACTAAGCTGATATAAACAAAAAAAGCCCAGACTCCCTGAGCTTTTTATGGTGGAGTCGATGGGATTCGAACCCACGACTTCTACAATGCCATTGTAGCGTGCTCCCAATTGCACCACGACCCCCTGAACTTAAACACAAATATTATATATTAATACTTCAGCTTTGTCAAGACCATCTTTTTCAGGATTTTTTCTCCATAGGGAGCATCATACCTGTCCTTAGCTGTGGGACACGTTTTAAAAGCTCAAAAATGATCATCGGATTTATTATGATGCGCAGCACAAACGTAATTAATCTCGGAGGCATAAGCACAGCCCACGGTATTTGGAAAAGTTGATTAATAAGCAGGGGAGTGATAGTAATTCCTATTACTTCAGCTATCATGGAAGTTATAAATAAGTTAGCAAAGGTCAACCTTTTACGTAAAATATATCTGAATAAAAGTCCTGGAATAAGTCCGTAAAGAAGCGAGGTAAGAGTAAACTGAGGCATAAATGCTCCCATAGGATAAATAAAGTAGCCAAGCAGATCAGAAACCGCTCCTACCACCGCACCGTCAAGCGGTCCTAAAGAGATACCTGTAAGTATAACAGGAAGTGTGCCTATTCCAAATCTTATTCCTTCGGCTCCGCCTATGGGAATTCTTACTGACAGAAATCTTGAAAGTACTATTGCCAATCCGACAAACAAAGCGTTCATAACTATTCTTCTTGATTTCATTTTTCCTCCGCGCTTCATAGATATGCTTATTATATTATATCATATTATATCATATTATATCATATCCATTATGTTCTATAATGTGTAAAGAACTTTCTTGTAATCTTTTACAAAGAACTTTCTGCCTTTTTGTATAACTTCATGACCTTCGCTTTCAAGCAGAGTTTTTTTGTTCAACTTTAAGAATTTTCGGCAGATCACCGTTTGAAGCGAGCTTATCGTTAAAAGATTTTTTTGCATGAAGCGGCCTTACCGCCTTAATATCTTTTTGGCTGTACGGTAAAATATTACCCCATATTTACAGGATGTGCTTTGCTGAATCTTTTATTTATTTTCAGAAACTTTTTCCTTTTATTTCATCAATAAAAGGTTGCTTTAGGGTATAATCTTTCTATAGGTGCTGTATTTCGCACTGAAATATATTTTTGGTTCCGGGAGGCTGAAATGGATAAAAAAATGACTTACAATGAGTATATTCTTTCCCTTAATCCCTCTATTGAGGATGAGGTAACAAGTGCGCTTGTAATGAAAGATTTTCTTGAATTTT
>CALMRR010000017.1 GCA_937871925.1 uncultured Petrotoga sp. | reverse complement strand
AGCGGTAAAGATAGAGTCACAGTCACTCTGGATATGGTGTTGCAGAAGATTGCATATGAAGAGATAAAAAGAGTTAAGGATGCCCTTTCGGCGGAAGGGGCAATCGCTATTGTGATGGAAACAGCCAGCGGAAAGATAAGAGCTTCAGCTGCTGTGTACCCTTGGAATCTCGGGTTTATGGGATATATCGAACCTGGATCAACTTTTAAACCATTGATATACGCTTTGGCCATAGATGAAAAGATATCCAACCCTTATGAGAGCATACTTTGTGAGCGAACATACCAGCCTGTTCAGGATGTCAGTTACAAGATGAAAGAAGCTGAAAATGAGGATTTTGGATTAATAGATATAAAAGAAGCCCTTTCAAAATCATCAAATATTGCTGTTGCGAAAACCATGAAAAAAATAATGAATGTTTTTGATGAGAACTGGCTTTATCAAAAACTTTTAAATATGGGTCTGGGCGAAAAAACAGGAGTAGAGTTTGAAGGTGAGATATCCGGAGCACTTGCCCAGCCTGATAAATGGAACAAGATAATGCCGTTTCAGATAGCTATCGGACAAGGCATAGGAGTAACCCCTATACAACTTGTTTCTGCCTTTAATATTCTTGTAAATTCAGGAAATTATGTCAAACCAACATTTGTAGAAGAAGCAGAGATTATACCAAAGAGAGTTTTTACACAAGAAACATCCAAGCTCCTTGTAGACTGGATGAAATATACCACGCTGACGGGTACTGCAAGACTTGCATATAAAGAAGGAATAGCAATCGGAGGTAAAACCGGAACAGCACAAAAAGCAGTGGCAGAGGTAGGGTATGCGTCCGAAAAGTACTATGCACTGTTTGCAGGATTTTATCCGGTAACCGATCCAAAATATACGATTGTTGTAATAATAGACGATCCAAAGGGGGAAAAGTACTATGGGGGAGAGGTCGCAGCCCCT
This sequence comes from uncultured Petrotoga sp., assembly GCA_937871925.1. Taxonomy (GTDB): domain Bacteria; phylum Thermotogota; class Thermotogae; order Petrotogales; family Petrotogaceae; genus UBA5851. The sequence continues at coordinate 2,179 of CALMRR010000017.1, read as the reverse complement.
ATTGCAACCAATATATTTTATAGGTACTTTAAAGAAACTGATGAAGGACATGAATCAGCTGGAAGCCTTTTCAGAGAAGTAATTCCAGATCTGACTGGTCAGGATGTGCAGGAAGCTGTTTACATACTTAACGCATTGGGAATAACTTCTGAAAAGATAATCATAAGCGGAAACGGTAAAAAAGTTATTGCCCAGGAACCTTCTCAGGCTCTTTTTATAAGGGATATTCAGTTCATACAACTTTTTTTGGGAGATTAAAGATATGAGCATATCTATTGTATCAGGAAGCTCGTACATAAAAAAAGAAAATTTAATAAAAAAATCTTGGGAGTCCTTTCAGGGACAAAAGACTCTTGTAAGTAAAGAGAACTACACTAAAAGCTCTCTCGAAGAAGTTTTTTCAACAAAAGGGATGTTTAGCCAAGAAAAGCTTGTGATTATAAAGGAGCTGGATTCTTTTAAAACCAAAGAAATAAAAGATGTGGTCAGAATACTTTCATTCGGATGTTTTGCGTCCGCTGCTGATGTCAAAGTAATTATAACTGTTACATCGGAGACTGAAGATATAAAAAAAATTAAAGCAGATGAAAAAATAGATGCCGCTCTTCCAAAGCCATGGGAAGACAATGAATGGAAAGATTTTATAGATAGTATCGCCGCACAGTTCGGCAAAAAGATAGAGAAACGTGCAACAGAGTATCTTCTGCAAAATCTTGGAAGAGAAGATACTTACCTGTACGAAGAGATATCAAAACTCAGCATATATGCACAAACCGATACAATAACTCTGGAAGATGCCGTTCAGATAGGTTATATATTTTCAGATCCTGAGCTTGAGGACATGTGTTATCTCATGGCCTGCAAAAAAACAGACAGAGTTATGGACATGCTTGATAAGATACTTGACAACAGCGAATTCAATGCTCCTGCAACGGTAGGATTTATGTATAAGTACTTTCTGGATCTGTATAAGGTTATTTTGAATGCACCGGGATTGAAAAAGTATACTTGGGCGAACATTCAGAAGATCGCCAAAGACTGCGGTATAAAAAACAGCTCAAGAGTAAGGGCCTTTTTAGGAGTTACATTTCAGAACGATACAATAAAAAAAATAAATCTAGAAAACATGTATGACCCTTCTAAATTGAGAAGAATCATAATAATGCTTGAACAGCTTGATAGACAAGTAAAAAGTACTGATAATTTTAAAGTAGCGTTCAGTATGTTTTTCAGGGAGGCATTTGTTGAATAAAAATATAGATATTTTTTGCAGTGTGATTGACAATTTTGGAGATGCCGGTTATACACTGAGAGTTGCAGCAAGTTTAAAAAACCAATATAAAGACTCTTTGATTAATATTTACACAGACTGTACAGAGCTGTTTTTCAAGCTTATGCCAGGCAGATACAAAATATCTGAGAATGGAGCTCCTCATATCAATATATTTCCAATTGATAGCGGTATGGATTACCGTGCTTCGGAAGTTGTTCTGGGAATGTTTCAGTTTTTCCCGGATGAAAGATATATTGAGGTTATAAACAAAAAATCCAAGATCTTTATAGGAGTTGATTACTTTACTCCGGAACTTTGGGCAAAAGACTTAAAAGCAATGCCTTTGATGCATCAGGGACTTAAAATCAAGACTCTCTTTTTTGTTCCGAATGTTCATGCGGAAAGTTCGGGTATACTGAGATTTTCATGGAAATCTCCTGGGTTGCCTACGGATGTTTTGTATCCCCGGTATATTTCCAATGCTTACTTGTATGATTACGGGCCAATCGAAAAGCTCTCAGATCATTTTTATTCGCTGTTGCAGGAAGCTGTTTTTGACTGGAGAAGTAGTACCCAAAATAGATTTTTCACACAGGATGAGTTTGATGAAATTTTATACTCCAGCAAGTATAATTGGATAAGAGGGGAAGATTCTTTTTCACTTGCGCTTTGGTCAGGAATTCCTTTTTTCTGGCAGGCTTATAAACAGAAAGAGATGAGGCATTTCAAAAAAGTATGGGCCTTTAACGAATTTATAAAGCCGTTTTTTGAAGATTCACAGATGTATAAACGATACGTATCTGTGGTAAATACGCTCAACGGAATATATCAGAACGATATAACGGAAGATTTTTTGTATATGGACAAAAAATACGGACAGTTGAAGGGTGTTTTTGAAAAAATGAA
>CALMRR010000016.1 GCA_937871925.1 uncultured Petrotoga sp. | reverse complement strand
ACAGATCATAGTGAGGGATGTTATGATTTTAAAAGCCCAGGGGGAGGATATAAGATCAAATTCCAGAGGATACTATATAAACAAAGAAAAGAAAAATATAAAAACTGTTGCTGTAAGGCATAGCATGAGCGAAATACGTGATGAACTTCTCATAATGGTAAATAACAATGCCACGGTTCTTGATATTGTAGTTGAACATCCGGTTTATGGTGAGATAATTGGAGCCATAGACGTATCCACTGTCGATGATGTCCAAGCTTTCTGTGCCCGCATAAAAAATTCCAAACCTCTTTCTTCGATCAATAAAGGAGTACATATTCATCATATTATTGTCGAAAGAGAGTCAGACTTTCAAAATATTATTGAACAGCTTGAAAAACATAAGCTTCTTCTTAAATAAGAAAAATGATATGCACCTCAAAAGCACATAATTTTTTGGGGTGCATATCATCTCATAATCAATGGGTTTTGTTATTTAAGAAAGAATTATTCCGCCTTTACCTTGTCTATTCTGGGTTTTTTTGGCTGCATCAAGCCTGTTGAGAAGATCTGGCGGCGCAACTGATATATCCGCAGAACCCTTTTCCTTTGCCATCATATCTTCAACCTGTTTTTGATACTCCTCGACCTTTTTCTTCATAGCATCCAGATCATTATCGACCCACTGTATTATGCTTTTGGCAACTTCATCAACCTTTTCCTGAGGAACTTCAACTTTTTTGCCTTCAATCTCTACCATAGCAGTAAATTCATCTTTTACGGATGCCTTAAGCTCTTCATCTGTCAATGCCCCTGATTTTCTCAAAACTCTAAGAGCAATGTTGGTTCTGAACTTTAAATCTTCAAGAGACATTTCCACATTCTCAAGTTTGGCTAACATAATTTGTATTATCTGATCCAGACTAAATTCCATTTCGCTACCTCCTATTTATTTTTACTATATATTCTACTTAAAATAATTTGCCTTTTTATATCAGCAACGTTATGAGTTTTCAAACTGAAGTCTGTAAAGATCAAAGTATATACCTTTTTTTACCATAAGCTCATCATGCGAGCCTTCTTCCGCTACTTTCCCCTTGTGAACCACTATTATTCTCTTTGAGCTCTTAACGGTAGAAAGCCTGTGCGCAATAGAAATTATAGTCTTATCGGCAGAAAGATCATTAAGAGCTTTCTGTATAAGATATTCGGTTTCAACATCAATATTGGCAGTAGCTTCATCAAGTATAATAATCTTGGCATCAAAAAGAACTGCTCTTGCCAGTGCAATGAGCTGACGTTCACCAGAAGAAAGAGTACTTCCTCTTTCAAGCAGTTCACTGTCATAGGCTTGTGGCAATTTTTTTATTACCTCATCAGCGTAAACTTTTTTTGCAGCCTGCTCAACCTGATCTTTGGTTATGCTTTCATTAAAAAGCCTTATGTTGTTGGTTATATTTCCAGAAAAGAGAAAAACATCCTGCGGAACTACCGCTATTCTTCTTCTGAGGTTGGCAACATCATAGTCAAAAAGGGGTTTGCCATCAAGCAGTATATCTCCCTTTTGAAACTTATAAAGACCGTTTATAAGATTAACAGTAGTGGTCTTTACCGAACCGGTCTCACCCACTATGGCTACTCTTTCGCTTTCTTTAATTGTAAATGAAGCTCCTTTAAGAACATAGTTCTCGTCATTAGAATAAGAAAACCAGACATCCTTAAAAGTCACAGAACCTTTTTCAATGTCTTTGTAAAGGCATTTACCAGGTTCCTCCTCCTCCTGCTTGAGAAGCTTGTATATTTTAGCGGCAGACGCAAATGCACCCTGCATTATATCATACTTTTCCGCAATATCAAATAAAGGATTAAAGAACATATCTATATATGCGGTAAAGGCGTAAAGTACACCAAAAGAAACAAAACCATCCCTTACTCCTTTTGAACCAAACCATAAGAGAATACAAAGAGTAATGTAATACAAAAGAGTCATTATCGGTCTGAACACTGCAAAGACAAACATCTGTTCGAGTTTTGATCTGTAAAGTTTAAAGTTTATATCGTTAAACTCATCTTTTTTTCTTTTTTCCTGATTAAAAAGCTTAGTTACCGTACTTCCGGATATATTTTCCGCAAGATATGCATTCATAGCAGCAATTCTTGTTCTAAGCTTATTGTAAGCCTTACGGTCAAATCTCCTAAATATGTATGTAGCAAGAAGAACTATAGGAAAAGTAATTATCACATAACCGGAAAGCCTTATGTTAAGTCTGAACATAAGTATTACAACACCTGTAAGTATAGCTATATCCTTGGTCAAGCTTGTAAGTACTTCGGTAAAAAATTCAGAGATATTCTGAGTATCGTTAACTATTCTGGTTGTTATCTTGCCTGATGGATTTTTAGTGAAAAAATCATACTTTATCTTTTCAACATGCCAGAAAAGTTCGGATCTT
>CALMRR010000015.1 GCA_937871925.1 uncultured Petrotoga sp. | reverse complement strand
CGCCCAAAGTTCCATCATCGTATATCTTAGTTATCATAAGGCCAACTTCATCCATATGCGCAGCAAACATTATTTTTTTGGAAGAATCGTTGCCCTTTTTAAATGCAATAAGGTTTCCAACATTATCTACAGAAATGGAATCTACTTTATCTTGTATATTTTTTTTGATAAACTGCATTACCTTTTCTTCTTTTCCGGATATTCCGGAAATTTCGACCAGTTCCTTAAGATATTTTTGCATTCTTATCTCCCCGCTTTTGAAGCAAAGATAGCCAATAATCTTGCTGTATTTTCTATGTCTTGTATAGAAACAGTTTCAACAGGTGAATGCATATTTAACAGAGGTATAGAAATCAATCCTGTTTTAATGCCGTTCCGCGCAAGTTGAACTACATCCGCTTCAGTACCACTTGAACCTGGTACAGCTTCTATCTGGTACTGTATGTTATTTTCCTGAGCCAATGAACGTATCTGTTCAAAAACAGATGGAGTTATGGGAGCACCAACGGCTACTACCGGACCATCACCCAGTTTATATGTTTCAAAATTAGGGTTGTTTTCTGATGCAAAAGTTACATCGACCACAATGGCATAGTCGGGATTTACTTCATAACTCATGCCTTTAGCACCTATAAGCCCTATTTCCTCACCTTTATTAAAACATAGTACAAGCTGACCGTCAAATTTAAGGTCGCTCAGATAATCAATGCTTCTCATTAATGCAGCTACACCAGCCCTGTTATCAAGAGCTTTTGATGTAAGCTTATCTCCCTGCATCTCAGCAGCAAAAACTTCCAAAGTTCCCATATCTCCAACTTGAAGGTCTTTGGTTCCTCCCGATACAGAAAAATCAACAAAAATCTGATCAAAAGAAGGAGATTTGTCCTTTGTGGAAGGAGCTTGCAGATGTGGGGCAAGCATACCGATTATACCAAGTTTTTTTCCAGAAGCTGTTCTGAAAATAACTCTTTTGGCAAGAAGAGTTCTGGGGTCAACTCCGCCAACACCTGCTACCCGTGCATAATTTGAGTCTGTTATTTTGCTTATAACAAGTCCAATCTCATCAGTATGGGCAAAAAAAGCAACTTTCTTACTTCCATTCCCCATTTTTACTAAAAGGCTTCCTGTACCTTTTCTTTCATAAGTAAGGTTTTGATAATTTTCTCGGAGTATCTTTTCTATGACTTTGAAGGTTTCTTCTTCATGTCCTGATACACCGAAGGAATCTGTGAGTTCTTTTAATAGCTCGATAGTTTTCATTAATAACCCCCTTATATCTCTAAAGGTTCCACAATTGCTTTTGTTCCTTCAATCCTAATGGAAATCGGACCTTTTGGCCAGTCATGGTTGTAAAAAGGCACTTCTGCAATTTCAACAAGCGGAGAGGCCATTTCGGAAACAACAATAAAAACGTTTTTTTTCGTATTAAGACCGGCTCGGAGTATGCCCGATACTTTTCCAAAAACGATTACGCTTCCACCAGCCTTTACTTCTGCACCAGAGTTAATATTTCCAAATATGATTATATCACCCGGATTTTCAATTGCCTGACCGGAGCGGACATGTTTTCTATAGATTTTTGTATTTGTAAGTTCAAGTTCCTTTTTATTTTTTTTTATAGAAGGAAGCTCACCAAAAAAAGAGCCGGCAAGTTTAATACTCTGTGAAACAGCAAGTTTTGCTATTTTAGGTATCATATTGTACTGACTTTCATCTTCAAGAAAAATATATATACTGTCGCCGATATTGAAAAAACTCTTCATGGTGTTGAGTTTTTTTTCGAAGCTCTCAAGCAATTCCTTTTGAGTATAGCCTTTCTGAAAGAAAAAAACCATATCTCCATCTATTATCTTTGCATAAATGATATCTTCCATAAATGCCCCCCGTTAACTATTGTATGTGAAACGAACAGTACACAATCTCAATATATCATACCACAAAAAGTAACTATAAGAAAAATGCATTTATTATCTTTATCGGTAAACTTCAGATTAATTAGTTTTTTTGGGATTTAATGAAGTCTTTTTCACTATATAGTCGATAGTATTTAACATCCGTATTTGTAATATTACAAACTTTAATGTAAAATAATACTGTAAGCTTATCTTGTACTGGAGGTGTATCCGATGGATCAGGAAAATAAAATCAATGAACTTATTGAGAAAAAAGCTCTTTGGTATGAAAAAACTTTCAAAAAGACAGTGAGCAGATTTCCGGAAAGGAAAAAGGAGTTTAAAACATCTTATGGAAAGGTAGTCGATCCTGTTTATACTCCCGCCGATGTAAAAGATATCGACTATGTTAATGATATAGGATTTCCCGGTGATTATCCATATACCAGAGGTGTTCAGCCCACAATGTACAGAGGAAGATTCTGGACAATGAGACAGTATGCAGGATTTGCTAGTGCCGAAGAATCAAATAAAAGATACCGTTATCTCTTGGAGCAAGGACAGACAGGACTTTCAGTTGCATTTGATCTTCCTACCCAGATAGGATACGATTCAGATGATGAAATGTCAGAAGGGGAAGTAGGAAAAGTTGGAGTAGCTATTGATTCACTTAAAGATATGGAAATACTTTTTGATGGGATACCTCTTGATAAAGTGAGTGTTTCAATGACGATAAACTCAACCTCGGCCATATTGCTTTCAATGCTAATGGCTGTAGGCGAAAAGCAGGGAGTACGTCATGACCAGCTTAGAGGAACAATTCAGAACGATATTCTTAAGGAATATATTGCCAGAGGCACCTACGTATTTCCTCCGGATCCTTCAATGAGAGTTATTGTAGATATATTTGAATATGGATCCAAAAATCTTCCCAAATTCAATCTTATAAGCATAAGCGGATACCATATAAGAGAAGCAGGAGCAAATGCTGTTCAGGAAGTGGCTTTTACTATAGCAGACGGTATAGCTTATGTTGAGGCAGCAATTAAAGCCGGCCTTGACCCAAATGTTTTCGGAACAAACCTTTCGTTTTTCTTTAATTCTCATAACAACTTCATAGAGGAAATTTCAAAGTTTAGGGCAGCCAGAAAGATATGGGCAAAAGTAATGAAAGAAAGATTCCATGTCACCAACGAAGAAGCACTTAAACTTAAGTTCCACACACAGACGGCCGGTTCTACTCTTACTGCCCAACAGCCTATGAATAATATAATCAGAGTAACAATGCAGGCATTATCAGCAGTTCTTGGTGGAACACAGTCACTTCACACAAATTCCTTTGACGAAGCACTTGGACTACCTACACAGGAATCGGCAACCATTGCTCTTAGGACTCAGCAGATTATAGCTTACGAATCCGGAGTAACAGATACCGTTGATCCGTTTGCTGGATCCTATCTTATAGAACACCTTACGAAGGATATTGAAGAAAAAGCGATGGAGTATATTAAGAAAATAGATGATATGGGTGGAATGGTCAGGGCCATTGAAACAGGATATGTTCAAAAGGAAATTCTTAACTCTGCTTATGAAGCTCAATTGAGAATAGAGAAAAAGGAAGATGTAATAGTAGGTATGAATGAATTCACAACCGAAAATGGAAGTAAACCTACACCAATACTTAAGGTTGACACATCGGTTGAGGAAAAACAGAAGGCCAAGATAAAAGAACTTAAAGAGAAAAGAGATAACAATTTGGTAAGTGAGAAACTTTCAAGTCTTAAGCAGGCTGCAGCAACTAAAGAAAATTTAATGCCTTTTATATACGAAGCTGTAAAAGCTTATGCCACACTTGGAGAAATAACAAACGTTCTCAGGGAAGTTTTTGGCGAATTCAGAGAATCGGTTATACTATAACGGAGGTGAGTTCTGATGGAAAAAAGAATTAGGGTTGTAGTCGGCAAACCTGGTCTGGATGGTCATGACAGGGGGTCGAAAGTTGTTGCCCGCGCTTTGAGAGATGCAGGTATGGAGGTTATATATACAGGTATAAGGCAGACTCCCGAAGAAATAGTGAACACTGTTTTGCAGGAAGATGCAGATATTTTGGGTCTTTCGATACTTTCAGGCGCTCATATGAAGCTTTGTCAAAAGATAATAAAACTGATGAAAGAAAAAGAAATAAATGTTCCAATCTTCCTCGGAGGAATAATTCCAGCAGACGATATACCTGAACTCAAAAAAATGGGAGTAAATGAAGTTTTTGGTCCAGGCACTTCATTTGAAGATATTATAAAAAGGGTGAAGGAAATTGTCTTGGGAACAGCAGTATAATTTAATTTCAGATGATTTTTTTAAAGGCCGTATCTACGCGCTAGCAAAGATGATTACTCTTGTGGAAAACCATCCCGATTCCGCATGGAAAATCATTGAAACTCTCAAAAAAAATACTTCTGGAGATACTCCGACCATCGGCTTTACAGGTAGTCCTGGTGCAGGGAAAAGTACTTTGGTTTCCGCGTACGTAAGTATGATGGTGGCAAAGAATCAAAAAATTGGAGTAATAGCTGTAGATCCAAGCAGTCCTTTTACGATGGGAGCATTTTTGGGAGACAGGATAAGAATGCGGGATATTTCTGAATCTGAAAGTGTTTATATCAGAAGTGTTGCCTCAAGGGGTAGCGTAGGTGGTCTTTGCGATGCCATATACGATATTGTTGATGTAATGAAGGCTTTTGGCTTTGATAAAATAATAATAGAGACTGTTGGAGCAGGACAATCAGAGATAGAGATAGTTTATGTAGCAGATACAGTTTTATTGGTTATGTCTCCGGATTCAGGAGATGAAATACAGATGTTCAAAGCTGGTATAATGGAGATAGCAGACGGATATGTTGTCAACAAGATAGACCTTCCACAGGCTAATGCTTTTTCGGTAAAGCTTAGAAATACACTTGCTTTGGAAAACGATGTAAAATCCAAAAGAAAGGTTTTTGAAGTCAGTGCTTCAAAGAATCTCGGAGTTGATGAATTGGAGAAGTGGATAGACCAATTTTATAGTGAGATAAGCTCTAATGGTGAAATTTTTAAACGTCATGAGCGCAGGCTAAAAAGAAGGGTTAGAAGCAATCTCATGAGAGTAATGGATAATATTATTTCATCTCAGGAAGTTGGTAAAAACAGTCTAAGTGAGTTTAAGAATATAATAATAAAAAAATATATTCAGCAGGAGGCATGTGATGACTGAAAGGATTGATCATATAGGAATAGCGGTTAAATCGATAGATGAAGCACTTAAGCTTTATAATGATCTGCTGGGAATAACTCCTTCGCATGAAGAGATTATGCCAGAAAGAGGTCTTAGAGTAGTATTTATAGAAATCGGGGGGAGCAGGATAGAATTATTGCAGCCTGTTTCCGATAACTCCGAAGTATCAGCTTTTCTTGAAAAGAAAGGCGAAGGAATGCATCATATTGCTTACAAAGTAGATGATGTAAAAGCTATGATAACCAAAGCCAAAGAGCTGGGACTTAGGACTCTTTCTGATGAGCCTAAAAACGGTGCGCATAATACCAGTGTGGTTTTTATGCATCCGAAATCGGCTAATGGAGTTCTTGTTGAGCTTGTGGAACATAAAAAGTAATTTCCATTATAATATAGGAGGTCGGAAAAGATGTCAGATCCCAAGTTTTTAGAAAAGCTTGAAGATTATAACAAAAGGCTGCAGAAGTTATATGAATGCGGCGGAAAAGATAAGATAGAAAAACAGCATTCGAATGGAAAACTCACTGCCAGAGAAAGAATAGAGTATTTAGTAGACGAAGGTTCTTTCGAGGAAGTGGATATTTTTGTAAAACACAGGAGCACCAATTTTGATCTCGATAAGAAGCAGTTTCCCTATGATGGTGTTGTGACAGGCTTTGGAAAAGTAAACGGTAAAAAGATTGCTATTTTTTCTCAGGATTTTACAGTTCAGGGCGGATCTTTGGGTGAGATGCATGCTAAAAAAATAATAAAAATTCAGGATCTGGCTATGAAATACGGAATGCCCATAGTAGGGATAAACGATTCAGGAGGGGCAAGAATACAAGAAGGTGTGGATGCACTTTATGGATACGGAGGTATATTTTACAGGAATACTCTTGCATCTGGTGTAATTCCACAGATAACAGTCATCTCAGGCCCATGTGCCGGCGGTGCGGTCTATTCTCCGGCTATAACAGATTTTACAATTATGGTTGATAAAACCTCCCAAATGTTTATTACAGGTCCTAAGGTTATAAAGTCCGTAACCAATGAAGATGTCGACGGAGAGAGTCTTGGTGGAGCAAGTGTTCACAACTCAAAAAGTGGAGTAGCTCATCTTAAGGCGAGTGATGATAAACAGGCTATGGAGTATGTAAAAAAACTTCTTTCTTATATTCCGTCCAATAATCTTGAAACAGTCCCGGATGATGATGGAGACTTCTCATTTGAGATAGATAAAAAAATATATGACATTGTTTCACCAGATCCTAAAAAAGCATACGATATAAAAGAATTGATTGGACTTATTTTTGATGAAGGAACATTTTTTGAAATACAGCCTGATTATGCTAAAAATATAGTGGTAGGTTTTGCGCGAATATCTGGAAAGTCGGTAGGAATAATCGCCAATCAACCCAAACAGCTTGCAGGATCCCTTGATATAAATGCTTCGGATAAGGCTTCACGATTCATAAGATTTTGTGATGCTTTCAACATTCCTATAATTACTTTTGTGGATACTCCAGGTTACTTACCAGGAGTAGGTCAGGAGCATGATGGAATTATAAGACATGGGGCAAAGCTCTTGTTTGCATACTCAGAATCTACAGTTCCTAAAGTTACTGTTATTATAAGAAAGGCATATGGTGGTGCATATATTGCTATGGCTTCGCAGCATCTAGGGTCTGATTTTGTTTTCGCATGGCCAACCGCAGAGATAGCTGTTATGGGTCCTGACGGCGCAGCAAATATAATTTTTGCTAAAGATATAGAAAACTCAAAAGAGCCGGAAACTACAAGAAAAGAGAAGATAGAAGAGTATAAGAAGCAGTTTGCTAATCCCTATGAAGCAGCAGCAAAGGGCTACATTGAAGATGTAATAGATCCTGCAGCCACAAGGGCAAAAATAGCAATGGCCCTAGATGTGAGTAAGAACAAGGCAGAACCTAGGCCTGCAAAGAAACATGGAAATATTCCATTATAAGGGGTGTGTCCATGAAATCAATAAAAAAAATAGTTGTGGTATTTCTTTTTTGTTTCTTGATAATTTCAGCTTTTAGCATTGATTCAGCTTTGCCTACAGATAGCACTATCCCGCAAAGTATTGATGTTGTTCAGGCAAAGTCTCCGGTTGATCAAAATGCCGGAAATGATGTAAAAACTTCCGAAAATTCTTTTTCTGGAGAGAAAGTATGGTACGTTACATACATGGGAGTTATAATAGTTTTTACTGTTTTGGTTATACTGATGTTTGTTTTCCAGCTTATGAAGTATATGAAACTTCAGGATAAACCAAAGCATAATATGAATCTTCCTAAACCCGAAAGCAAGCCTCAACCGGTCCAGCAGGGAGTTCATGTGAGTAAAGCAGTTATAAACGATGCAGAAGAGGAAGTAGCCGCTATAATGGCAGCAATCGCCGTTTATGAAGGTGACACGCAATATTCGGTAACTAGTATAAAGCCGGCGATTAGTAAGAAAACTTCCAAGGTTCATTTTTCATCAATGTGGGGGGTTGCTCCTTCTCACACAACATGGCGGACAAAGTAGAATAATATTACTGGAGGGATAAAAGTGGTAAAGAAATTTAATGTAAAAGTAAACGGAAAGATGTTTGAAGTAGAAGTTGAAGAAACAGCGTCTTTAAACTCATCTACAGTAGTATCTTCAACGCCGGCAACTGCTCCTGCGCAGCCAGAAAAATCTGTTGCTCAGGTAAATGAAGCCAAGCCAGAAGTAAAAGCTGCACCTATACAGGAAAAAGCTCCTCAGGCAGAGTATTCGGGAGAAGGTTTTAAAGTTGCTGCGCCTCTTCCGGGTGTCATAGTTGAGGTTGTTGTTTCTGAAGGACAGAAAGTTAATAAAGGGGATCATCTTCTTACTATAGAAGCAATGAAAATGGAAAATGTGATACCAGCAGAGGCTTCAGGAACGGTAAGAAATATACTAGTTAAGAAAGGCGATACGGTTGAAGGAGATCAACTTCTTTTGGTCATAGGTTAATTAAATAAATCAAATCCTGCCATAGCTGAGAATCAATGGCAGGATTTGATATTATGGTGATATTATGGAACTTTCAAAACTTTTAGAAAAACAAGTATTTTGTGTCCTTGATACCGAAACAACAGGTCTTTCACCCAGAAACGGCGACCGTATTGTAGAGATCGCTATTTATAAGATTGATTTAAGCAACGGCTACAAACTTTTTGATAAGTATGTAAAACTTATAAATCCAGAAAGATATATTCCTTTATCTGTTTCAAAGATACATGGAATATACGACTATCATGTGGAAAAGGCTCCTAAGTTTTACGAAATATGTGAAAGTTTCTTAGAGTTTATAGGAAGCGATATTCTAGTTATACAGAATGCACCTTTTGACCTTTCTTTTTTGAATAATGAGCTTAGGCTATGCTCTCATCTTTCGCTTGAAAATGAGATCATTGATACTATAAGTATGTCCTGGAAGGTATTCAAAGGACATACCAAACACAATCTTGACACTATATGCCAACGGTTGAATATAAACACAGAAGTTCAAAGACACAGGGCAGAAGGCGATGTTATAATCACTGCTGAAGCTTTTATAAAGATGAGAGATATACTGATTACAAAAATGAAACACTCTGATTGAATTTCAGAGTGTTTCATTTTCTATGGAAATACTTTTAATTACTACAGGTACAAGGGGCTTATCCCTGAAATCGACTTTGGATTTTCCAATTTTATCGACAACTTCCATTCCATGGATTACCTTTCCGAATGCTGCATAATTACCATCTAAATGTGAATGATCGTCCAGCATTATAAAAAACTGTGAACCTGCTGAATCTGGATCACTGCTTCTGGCCATAGAAATAACACCTTTAGTATGTTTAAGGGGGTTATTGATTCCGTTAGTGCTGAACTCTCCCTTGATCGCATACCCTGGTCCACCTGTGCCGTCTCCGTTAGGACATCCGCCTTGTATTACAAATCCTTTTACTATACGGTGAAAGGTAAGGCCAGAATAAAAATTCTTTCTGCATAGGTCTATAAAGTTTTTTACTGTCAGAGGAGCATATTTTTCATATAATTCCACTACGATTTTTTCTTCATTTTCCATAGTAATAACTGCTTTCAGGCTTTCCATCTTCTACCTCCATATGTATTATTAGATGCTGGAATTATTTTTCTCAGTTGTTTTATCTTTTGATGAAAAAATACTTAACAGCAGTCCAAGCACAAAACTCCATGCTGCAGCTAGAGTCATCTGCCATTGAGGCGAAAGCATAAATGTAACCGTATGAGCACCCAGCCAAAACCAGACAAGAGTAAACATAGATTTTTTAAGTTTCAGCCAAGAAAGTTCAACTTTTCCTAAAATAACAGAATCAAGAACCCTGTGTATGATTATAAGCCATGGTCCAAAAAGCCAGTTGGTAAAAAAAGATTTGAGAAAACTTTTAATAAAAAGATTATCCGGGACAATACCGTTTTTAACAAGCTCATATACAAAACCGTTGAAGCCGATAAAGATGAACTTTATCAGAATTCCAAGTACGGCCCATACAACAGCAGAATAAATAAATCTGAAAATTTTGATTTTCTCTTTTTTTATAATTAAGGCAACAGCTTCACCAAGACTTCCAAGAACTGCAAACTGAATCATAGCAAGCAGAAAAGGGTTAATTGCTTTAAAGTCCATTTTTTCCTCCAGAGTTGTATAATTTGAGTTTAGTAAAGATCTTATATAAATTATATCAAAAAAAATCTAAATAAGAAATAATTTAGAACGGAACTTTCTTAATAAAACTTAATAAAAAACAAAACGGTAAAAATATTAGCGAATTAAAATAATTGTGAAAGAAAAAATAGGAGGGGAAAGTATGAAAAAAATTCTGGTCTTTCTGGTAGTGGTTGTGAGTGTGTTTTCTTTTTCTGTACCGCTTGTAGTTAAAGGATCAAATACCGTTCTTCCCATTGCTCAGATGTGGGCTGAGGAGATGAAAAAGCTTAATCCTTCAATAAACATAACTTTGGAAGGAGCAGGTTCATCAACTGGGATATCGGCTTTATTCAACAATACAACCGATATAGCCAACTCTTCGCGCTGGCTTAAAGCAAGTGAAATTGAGCAGATGGGGAAGGAAAAAAAGCTTTTCATGCCTATTGTTGTTGCATACGATGGAATTGCGGTGGTAGTAAACAAAAACATAAAGCTGGACAATATTTCCATTTCCACTCTTAAAGATATATATACGGGTAAAATAACAACATGGAACCAAATTGATCCTAATCTTCCAAAAAACAGGATAAATGTTTATTCAAGAAACACAGCATCAGGGACTTATGAAACTTTTTCCCACTTTGTTCTTGGTTCTGATAAGATGTCTCCGTCAGTAAGGATGGTTGAATCAACACAGTTTGAGGCTGATGTGGTTCTCAGAGATGCAAACGCTATTGCTTACATGGGTATTGGATACGTGGACAACAACGTTAAGGTTCTAAAAGTAGAAGGAGTTATGCCTTCAAAAGCTACTGTTCTTGATTCTACATATATAATGTCCAGACCTTTATACATGTTTATCAATGCAACTGAAGGCTTTCCGATGAATGGTCCTGTTAAAGAGTATTTCTCCTTTGCAACTTCAAAAAAAGGTCAGGAGTTAGTGGAAAAAGCAGGATTCATAGCTGCCTACGGAAATTAACAATATATTATAAACTGCAGCAGGGGATAGTTCTCCCCTGCTTATGCCTATGATCATGAGATAAGAGGTGTTTAATTTCATATGAATAAAAGAGAGATAAAAAATAATTCTAAAAATGTAATGGTAGTTTGTGTAGCTTGTTTTTCAATTCTAATTCTAGTAATGATTTTTGGCTTTATAATAAAGGAATCACTGCCTGCAATAATTAGAGAAGGTTTTAATCTCTTTAGCGGAATGTTATGGTATCCAACTCATTCAGAACCGGAGTATGGTCTTGCTGCAATGTTTATAGGGTCTTTGCTTATAACCCTACTCACAGCAGTTATTGTTCTTCCACTAGGCTATATAATTGCTTTTTTCATGTACGGGTATGCCATGCCTTGGGAAAAAAATATAATAAAGTCTTCAATAGATCTCCTTTCAGGAGTTCCTTCGGTTATTATAGGCTCTTTTTTGCTTGTATATGTCGCACCTATATTTTTTAAATTAGGAGCATGGTCAAGGGAAAACATCCTTCTTGGGGCAGTAGGTCTTACCATACTTTCACTGCCTTATACAGCTTCTCTTATGGAAGAAGCCATGAGCTCTGTTGACAAATCCATGAAAGAAGGAGCACTCGCTTTGGGAGCAACCAAGTTCAGGACAGGATTTTCGGTTATATCAAAAGCCGCAATGCCTGGTTTGATGAACGCAGTTATCCTAACTTTGAACAGAATAATAGGAGAAACTATGGTGGTACTTATGGCAAGCGGAGGTGCAGCAATAATTCCAATGTCTTTATGGGATCCGGTTCGTCCTCTTACTGCTGCAATTGCTAGTGAAATGGGAGAAGTAGAACTTGGAAGCATTCATTATTCTTCTCTATTTGCCGCAGGGCTTGTGCTTTTAACCATCTCTTTTATTCTGACGTTGATATCCAAGAGAATATCCCGGAGGAGTTCAAAATGAAAAGAGACGTATTAATTTCCATTATATTTAGAGTTATAAGTTATGCTGCATTCCTGGTTGTAATAGCAATATTTCTTACCTTTATACTTGAAGGCTTTATGTACTTTTCTCCAGAATTTTTTACACAGTTTCCACAGATGGGAATGACAAAGGGAGGTATATTTCCCGCAATATTGGGTTCTGTATCAGTACTGATTATAAGTCTTGCGGTGGCAATTCCCCTTGGTGTTTTTACAGGAGTATTTCTTTCAGAGTATGCAGGAAAAGGTTTTTTTTCAAAGATTGTTGATACATCGATAACTGCTCTTTCGGGAGTTCCTTCAATAGTTTACGGACTGTTTGGCTTATCTATTTTTTGCATTACGTTAGGGTTCAGAACATCTATACTTTCAGGAAGCCTAACGCTTGCAATAATGACACTGCCTGTTATCTCATCATCTGTACGCGAAGCTCTTCAGGCTGTCCCCAGAGAACTGCGTGAGTCAGCCTATGCACTAGGTGCAAAAAAATCTGAAGTGGTTTTTAAGGTTGTGCTTGTTGCGGCAAAAGAACGTATAATAACTGCAGTATTGATAGGAGGGGGTAGGGTTATAGGGGAAACAGCACCTATACTTCTTACAGGAGCAATATTTTACTCTACAACTATGCCTAAAGGGATACTTGATCCAGTAATGACTTTGCCGTCACATATATATTACATTACAATGGCTTATGGTCAATCTGCACAGTGGATGGCAAAAGGTACATCAGCATTTCTTATGATTTTTATTCTTATTATATATTCAACGGCTTTCTACATAAGGAGGAAGATTAGCAATGCCCATAAATGATGATAAACCAAGTGTAGTGATATCAGTAAGGAACTTCAATGCTTATTATTCTGATAAAAAAGCGCTTAAAGATATAAATCTTGACTTTTACAAGAATAAAATAACAGCTATAATTGGGCCTTCCGGATGCGGAAAGTCAACACTTCTGCGTAGTATAAACAGAATGAACGATGAGATTGCCGGTTTCAGAACCGAAGGAGAAATTTTGTATAACGGTAAGAACGTTAACGATAAGAAGTTGGACCTTACGCTATACAGGAAAAATGTCGGAATGGTTTTCCAGAAACCTACACCTTTTCCTATGTCTATACACGATAATGTGTCTTTTGGTCCAAGAATACATGGTATTAAAAATAAATCTAAAATTGAATATATTGTTGAAAGCTCACTCAAAAAAGCAGCGCTCTGGGAAGAGGTAAAGGATGAGCTTCACAAGTCGGCATTGTCACTTTCAGGTGGACAGCAGCAAAGGCTCTGTATTGCTAGAGCTCTTGCGGTTGATCCTGAGGTAATCCTTCTTGATGAACCAACATCTGCGCTAGATCCTATAGCGACGCAAAAAATAGAGATCCTTCTCGAAGAATTATCACAGAATTATAGTATAATTATAGTCACACATAACTTATCACAGGCTGTAAGGATATCTGATTATATGGCATATATGTTTCAAGGAGACCTTATTGAGTATGATAGTACATCCAAGATAATAAGATCACCAAAAAACGAATTGACCGAACAGTATCTTACAGGAAGAATAGGTTAAGCGGAGGTTCTTATGGAAAATACCAGACATTACGATAATGAAATGCTTTTTTTAAGAGCTGAAGTATCAAAAATGCTTTCTTTGGTTCTGGAGTCTTTTGAACTTGCTGTAAAATCACTTGAAGATGTCGATACATTTATAGCTGATAAAGTAATAGCTGGAGACGATGCAATAGATGATCTTAACAGACAGATAGAGGAAACTGTATACATGATAGTGGCAAGATACAGCCCCCAATCAAAAGATCTGAGATATGCGATGACGATGGTGAAATTTGCAAACAATCTTGAGCGTATTGCTGATCTTTCCTGTAATATTGCTGAAATGACAAAAGATATTTATGAGAAAAATATCAAAATAAATCTTATTAAAGACATAAAAAGGATGTTTGGAATATGTCTTCAGATGATAAAGGATACGTACGAAGCTTTCGGAGGCAAGAATATTAAGCTTGCAATTGAAGTATGGCGAAGAGATAACGATATTGACAATCTTGAAAAAATAGTAAACAGCAGTGTAATAGATGGAATCTGCAACGAACAGTTCGATAAACGTTTAGCCATACTTTATATTCTTCTTGCCAGAGACCTTGAAAGAATAGCCGATCATTCTACGAATCTATGTGAAGAGATAATATATATAGAAACAGGTAAAGATATAGACGAATTTATATGAATGAAAACAGGAGGCTCTTATGGCATCGGTTTTAATAGTTGAGGATGATGAAGATATAAGAGATATACTCAAAACCTATCTTACAATAGAAAAAATAGATGTATTTGAAGCAGATTCTTTAAATGAAATGAGAGAAAAATTAAAAAAATTTGCTGTTGATCTTATTCTTCTGGATATAATGCTAGCTGACGGTGATTCAATTGACGAACTTCCAAATATAAGAGCAAAGTATCCTGAAATAGGTGTAATAATAGTTTCTGCGAAAGGAACAGACAGAGACAAAATATTCGGTATAGAGTCCGGTGCCGATGACTATGTAACTAAGCCATTTAATCCCAGAGAAGTTGTTGCAAGAGTAAGGGCGCTTCTGAAGAGAACAAAAAAAGAAAATGATGTTCTTAAGTTCGGAAGTCTTGAGATATACCCCAATAATTATTCTGTAAAATATGAAACTGAAGTTATAGAACTTACGGGTAAAGAGTTCGAAGTTCTACATCTTCTTGCACGTAATCCTGATAGGATATTCTCTAGAGAGGAGATTATAGATAAGGTCTGGTATGATGATGACTATATAACAGACAGAGTGGTTGATGTGCATATAAGCATGATACGCTCAAAAATCAAAAAGGATTGGATAAAAACTGTAAGAAACGTAGGATACCGATTTAATAAAGATGCTGATATCTTTGAGGAAGAGTGATATAATGCCGGTAAACATGAATGAACTTGACATGATATCTGAAGCTCTTATCAAACTTGATCGTATGAATGTTCAAGAGTTTAACTTAAAGGCAGCGGAATATGGCTTTGAAAAAAATAAGGACTTGTTAAGCACGTTTACATTCAATCAGATTGAAGAGCTTACTCAGGCTATCATAGATCATAAATCATTTACTGTTGACAGTTACATATACTTTTTCAACGGGAACAGTAAATATTGTAACGTCTTGTATAAACCAGAGTATAATCTGCTTTTTATAACAGATAAAACTGATTTTGAACTTCTTAAGAAAGTAAAATCTGATTTTGTTACTTCTATTTCCCACGAGCTACGGACTCCGCTTTCAGTTGCAAAGGGGAATATACAAATGCTAAGAGATATTCAGGAAGATGAAAAGTATGTACAGAATATAAAAAAGGTTGAAAAGTCAATCTCCAAGATTGAAAACATAATATCCCAGCTTACAATGCTTTCTATGGCAGAATTAGGGTTGTACTCTCCTAAAGTAGATATATTTGATCCGGTAAAGCTTTATGAGGAAATTTACTCGGATATGGAAGGAAAACTCAACGCAAAAAAGATAAAAGTTGATTTTGAGTGTACATCGCCTGTTATGAAAGAAGACAGATTCATTATATATACGATACTACGTAATCTTATGTCTAATGCTATAAAATATTCGTATGATAATTCAAAAATTGAAGTACATATAAGTGATAAAAACTTAGCTGTAAGAGATTTTGGCATAGGAATAAGAAAAGAGGAACTTCCAAGAATTTTTGAAAGGTTTTTCAGAGGAGTAGAAGCAGTAAAAGTTGCCAAAGGTTCCGGTTTGGGGCTGGCTGTAGTAAAGCATCTTTGTGATCTAAGCGGATTTAAGATAAAAGCCGAATCAAAATGGATGGTAGGAAGTTATTTTGAAGTAGTTCTTAAAGACTAATGTTAAGTTAGGTAAAAAAGATGTAAAAATATGTTCTGGAACAGGAAAATCTGATATAATAGTTACTGTAACATAAAACCCGCTCCCGGAAAGGGAGCCTATAGTCCGTGGGAGGAGGTAAGCATGGCAAAAGCAAGGATCTATGAGCTTATGTTCATAATAAGAACAGATTTGGCTCAGGAGAAAAGAGATGAGTTGATTGAAAAAGTAAAAGGTTGGGTAACAGAGAGAGTAGGAGGTACGTTTGATTCGTTTACAAGGTGGGGTATAAGAAAACTTGCGTTCAGAACGCAGCTTAATCTTACAGATGGTGATTACAGCTGGTGTATCTTCAGGGCTGACCCGGATAAGGTCAATGAGCTTTCAGGACTTATGAACGTTACTCCTGAAATATTCAGATATCAGTTCTTCAGAAGAGAAGATCTTGAAAAGAATGAAAAAAAGAAAACTCAGAATATTACAGTTGAAGAACCGGTAAAAGTTGAGAACAGTGAACAGACTCCGATCGGAGAATAAGTATGGCTATTTCATTTAATAAAGTGATATTGATTGGTAGACTTACAAGAGATCCCGAAATAAGATCTACCGTTAGCGGGACAAGGGTTGCCAATTTTAGCCTGGCCGTAGATAGAGGATACCGCAAAAACGAAAACAGCGATTCTGTTAACGTGGATTTTTTTAGGATTGTGGCTTTTAATAATTTAGCGGATTTGGCTTCTTCATACCTTAGAAAAGGTAGGCTTGTTCTTGTTGAAGGAAGCTTAAGAATAAACAAGTATAAAGACAAGAACGATATATCACGTGAATCAGTGGAAGTCTGGGCAAGTTCGTTTACTTTTATGGAAAGCAAGAAAGACAATGCTTATACCGATGATTATGCGGAAATAACCAACAGTGACATAAATGTTGAACAGGCGAGCCATTCTTCTGTTTCGTATGGAAATTCAAAGAAGATCGAAAGCATAGATGATGATATGCTTGCGAATGATATACCTGAATTTGATATATTTAATGATCTTAAGGAAAATATTGCGAACGATGATAAACCAGATATTGGAGGTGGAAAACGATGACTTTTATAAGAAAAAGGAAGATGCCCAATAAAAAATGTAAGTTGTGTGCAATGAAGATTCAGTATATAGATTACAAAGACCTCAACATGCTAGGGGATTTTGTAAGTGAAAAGGGCAAGATAATGCCCAAGAGGATAAACGGAAACTGTGCCAAACATCAGAGGATGGTAAGAAATGCTGTTCAGAGGGCAAGGCACATGTGTCTGGTTCCTTATACCAAAGATTAATTGTTGGGGGGCTTTTTGCCTCCCATTTATTTTATGGTAAAATATTAATGGAGGTGGATTACAATGAAAGTTTTGCTTATAAAGGATTTACCTAAAGTCGGTAAAAAAGGAGAGGTCATAGAAGTATCAGACGGATACGGGAGAAACTTTCTTATTGGCAAAGGATATGCAACAAAGGCTGATGAGGGTGAAGTCAGGCATTTTCAAAATCTTAAAGAATCAGAGGAAAGGCGCAAAGAGCAACAGAAAAAGAAGAATGAAACGATAATTACCGAGCTTCAAAAGTACTGTTATGAAATAAAAGTCAAAGCCGGAGAAAACGGTAAACTTTTTGGTGCTGTTACAGCCAACGATGTGGCTCTTTGCATAAAAAACAAATCTGGTATAGAGTTTGATAAGAATAATTTTGATGAAAAAATAAATATAAAAGAGATCGGAACATACAGGATAAAGATAAAGTTTTCTCAGGGAGTACGAGGAGAAATTGCTCTGAAAATACTTCCACTTTCATGAATGGAGGTATATTTTGGAATTTATTATTCAATCTAAAGCTCTATATTCAACATGGGTATACTATAAACCAAATAGGATACTTTTTGATTGTGGAGAAGGGATAAGCGAGTTTTTAGGAAATAAGATATATGGAATTGACAGCATATATATTACTCATTCTCATATTGACCATATATCAGGGTTATGGGGATTGGTTAATATAAGGAACAATGGGATGGGTAGTCGTGAAAAACCCTTACAAATATACTATCCTAACGGTGCACGTCAGTTTGAAGAGTATATGACATTTATATTTAAAATGAACAAGAGACTGCGGTATGATATAATAACTACGCCGCTTGAGCTTTCTCAAACTGTTTCTATAAGCCCAAGCAGATATATAAAACCTTTTCGTACAAAGCATACGCCTGGCGAGGCTTCTTATGGTTTTCAGATAATTGAAATCAGAAACAGACTTAAAGAAACATATAGGAGTCTCAGTCAGGAAGAAATAAAAAAGAACGTTGAGCTTCTTGGAAAAGCAGCAATTACTGAAAATTATGAATCTAAAGTACTTACATTGAGTGGAGATAGTCTGGCAATTCCGACCGAATGTGCTCTGGGCAGCGAAATCCTTATTCACGAATGCACTTTTTTCAATGAAAATGACAGGAAAATAAGGAATCATACTTCTTTGCGTGAGTTGACAGAACTAATATCCAAAACACACCCTAAAAGAGTTATAATATATCATATATCCAGCCGATATGAAAGGATTCTTTTGAAAAAAGAAAAAGAACTCAAAGAACTTTTTCCTGAGATCGATATAGTGATGATAAAAACTCAGGGAGTAACTGAAATATAAGGGGGCATAAGTATGGCTGACTGGACCTTGTGGTTGTTTTTTTCAGTAGTCCTTGCAATATTAGAGCTTCTAACACCAACGTTTTTTCTTTTATGGTTCTCAATAGGAGCTTTGGCAGCATGTATAAGTTCAGTTTTCATAGTTCATGATTATGTGAACGTCATAATTTTTCTGACAATCTCCATATTGTTATGGCTTTCAACACGCAAAATTGTTAAGAAGCTTTCGAAAGCCGAATCTCCTAAGGCTTTATATCAGGATGATATTCAGGGAAAAACCGCAAAGATAAAATCTGTAAGTGATGATGGAAGTTTTATAGTAACTGTATTGGGCGAAGAGTGGAAGGCATTGGCTGCTGACTCTTCGGAAAAACAGGAAATGACATGTGGCTCAATAGTAAAAGTTATAAAAAGAGAAAGCAACATTCTTTATATACAGAGACTTTAAAGGGGGTAAAAGAGTATGCTGATAGCCTTGGCGATAGTTATTGTCCTGATTTTTATCCTTGTTGCAAACAGTCTGAGAATTATAAGACCTTATGAGAAAGGTCTTGTTGAAAGGCTTGGAAAGTTTAACAGGGAGATAGGACCTGGTCTTAATGTTATTGTTCCGTACATAGAAAGAGTTCTTAAGCTTGACCTTCGTGAGATGGTTATAGATGTTCCTCCGCAGGAAGTTATAACCAAAGATAATGTTATAGTTACCGTCGATGCAGTAATATACTATCAGGTTACTGAAGCTTTCAGAGTTATTTACAATGTTGGCAATTTCGAAATAGCAGCAATAAAACTTGCTCAAACCAATTTGAGAAACGTTATCGGTGAGCTGGAACTTGACCAGACACTTACATCCAGAGAAAGAATAAACACAAAGTTGAGAGAAGTTCTTGATGAAGCAACCGATAAATGGGGTGTAAAGGTTACAAGAGTTGAAATCAAAAAGATAGATCCTCCTAACGACATCATGGAAGCCATGAGCAGACAGATGAAAGCCGAAAGAACCAAGAGAGCTTCCATACTTGAGGCTGAAGGATATAAGCAGTCAGAAATACTTAAAGCTGAAGGAGACAAAACTGCAGCTATACTTAAAGCAGAAGGAGAAGCCGAGTCCAAAAAAAGAGTGGCCGAAGCTGAAAGATTCAAACTTATTGCCGAAGCAGAAGGCCAGGCACAGGCTATTATTTCTGTTTTTAAATCTATTCATGAAGGTAATCCAACCAAAGATATTATTACCATAAAGTATCTTGAAGCACTTAAAGAGATGTCTCAGGGCAGTGCAACAAAAATATTTATGCCTTATGAAGTATCTGGTATACTTTCAGGTGTTGCGGCCATGTTGGAAGCCAATAAAGCGGAACCTGAAAAGAAATAGAAAACAAAAATGAGTCTTTTAGTATCTTTAATAGTAAATTTTCTCTCTGCGGTACTGTCTTATTATCTTATACAGGATCTTATACTTAAAAATATCAAGATACCAGATTTTTTAGAATTTTTTAACAGCTACGGACTTATGTCCGTAGTTTTGTTATTGTTTTATTTAAAGAATAAGTATCAGTTTTTTCTTTTTGAAGGAGTAATCATACTTATTTTTATTCTTTATTATCTAAGATCTTATAATGCTGCTAGAAAAAAATTTCATGAAAAATTTAAAGCTATGATACTTTCTTTTGGATATACTCGTGATGGATACTTTGATGTTTTCCTTGCAAAAAAACTTCTGATAAGAGGGGTAGAATCATTTTTCTTTGGTTTGGGAGTTTACTATATGTTTGATAATTTTTTCAGACAGTTTCTAATGCAGAGTAATCTGCACACAATTGTTTTATGTAGCCTTTTCTTTGCTGCAGCTGCACAGGTAAAAAATAACAAGGGATTAAAAATATATAAAAACAATTAAAATTTCAGGAGGTAAATTCATGGATAGGCTGCTCGATAAAAAAACAAGTGAACAAGTCGGTGAACTTTTAAACAAGATGACCGGTAAAGTCGAAATAATAGTTTTCAAAGGCAACAACGAATTTTCAGCTGTTGCTGAACAGCTTTTTACAGAAATATCCGAAATAACAAGTAAAGTAAAGGTTATTTCTTATGATGTATCCTCTCCGGTATCAGATGAGTTTGAAATAGATAAATTACTTACTCCAGCAAGCATAATGCTTGATTCTCAAGGAAATGACAGAGGAGTAAGATTTTACGGAATTCCTTCTGGTCATGAATTCTCAACTCTTCTTCAGGATTTACTTGCCATGTCTAAAAACGGTGAAGTAGAATTTTCCAAAAAAAATATTGATAGAATTAAGACAATAGATAAGAAAGTAAGAATAAGAGTTTTTGTAACTCCTACATGTCCATACTGTCCTAAGGCTGTTATATCAGCCCACCAGACTGCCATGGTAAACTCAGAAATGGTTGTGGCTGAAATGTTTGAGGCAAATGAATTCACAAACGAATCTCAGAAATATAACGTCAGCTCTGTTCCACATACTATAATAGAGGTAAAAGAAAACGCTGGCTGGATAAAGGTAGGAGAGTTTATAGGTGCGTATCCAGAAGACAACTATATTTCCGAGCTTATGCAGGCAATAGATACCAAATGAGGTGAATAGATGTTCTTTGATATTTCGGGAGTAAGTAAACGTTCGAGTCAGCAATACGATATAGTAATTATAGGTGCAGGACCTGCCGGAATAAGTGCCGCTATTTATGCTTCTCAAGGAGGTATAAAACCACTTTTAATAGAAAAAACTATTGAAGGGGGCCAGATGAACCTCACACAAAGTATTGAAAACTATCCTGGCATACTCTCAATAGACGGGAATGTTCTTTCAAAAGACATGGCTGCACATGCACGTGCTTTCGGAACTGAATTTGAATTTTCACAGGTAAAAGAAATAATGCTTGAAGGAGATACCAAAACGATTATTCTTGAATCTTCAGAAAAGATTACTGCAAAAGTCATTATCGTTGCTTCAGGAGCAAACCCACGGTTTTTGGGGGCAAAAAATGAGCAAAAATATATAAGTAAAGGGGTTTCTTATTGCGCAAGTTGTGATGGTCACTTTTTTAAAAACAAAAAAATTGCTGTAGTAGGTGGAGGGAATACAGCTGTACAGGAGAGCATTTTTCTTTCTAAGATTGCTCAGGAAGTTGTTCTTATACACCGCAGAGATAAATTACGTGCAGATAAGATATATCAAGACAGAATATTCACGATAAGTAACATAAGATATTTATGGGATTCACAGGTAGTTGAGATAAACGGCGATACAAAAGTAGAGTCGCTTACGATAAAAAATG
>CALMRR010000014.1 GCA_937871925.1 uncultured Petrotoga sp. | reverse complement strand
TCATACTCACCTATCTTAGGGATCACATTGTTGAGTATCTGATCCGGAAAATGCTTAATCTCCATGTCACCGGACTGTTGAGCCTGAAGTTCGCTTATTCCCTTGTTTCCTGCACCAGAAACCGCCTGATAGGTAGAAACTACTACTTCCTTTAACCCTGCATTCTCATGTATCCGGTTAAGTGCCAAAACCATTTGAATTGTTGAACAGTTCGGATTGGCTACTATACCTGTGTATCCTTTAAGCAGACTGGCATTTATCTCAGGTACAACCAGAGGAATATCCTTTTGCATCCTGAATGCCGATGAATTATCTATTACTGTATTTCCATACTCCTGAGCCAAGGAGGCATACTTCCTTGATACATCCCCGCCTGCGGAAAATAGAAGGTAATCATATTTTTCTTTCATTTTATCTTCAGTAAGTTCTTGAATTTTTATTCGCTTATCTTTATAAATTAACTCTTTTCCTGCCGATTTAGATGAGGCGAGCAGAATTAACTCGCCTATTGATACCTCCATTTTTTCAAGTACTTTTATCATTGTACGTCCGACTTCGCCGCTTGCTCCTACAATACCTATAGTCACAGAACACCTCCATGTTTGGGAATAATCCTTTCTACTTCCCTGCACTACCCAAAATAAAAAACTCTCCTTGCTTAAGGAGAGTTATTACGAATAAAATAAATAGCATCCGGCAGAGCCATCACTACATCTTATCCGAAACGGCTCTCCACAAAAAACGTGACAGTTATACAGATATTATCTGTATAACCAGGCAATACGGACTGAGGAAGTCCCGTACCCTTCGGCGGCATTACCTTTCAGAAACCGCAACCCTCTTGCAGAAATGGTTTCTTACTCTTTTGTGCCGCGCCTCCGTTCAGAATTTTTTCTATTCAATTATTTAAAAGTCTACCACAGTTATTATTTCTTTTTTGTAACCGTCAAGAAACTATTTAGGAAAGCTTACTTTATTGAAGTTGGTTCAAAAAGCCACGATAAATAAAAAAACCGGCTTTACGCCGGATTATTAGAGTCCTCTCCTCATATTTTCTATAAAGATACTGCTGACTTTTTCCATTTCTTCAAAAACTCTTGCATAAGAAGTTATCTTCCGTATTCTTTCAAACTCTTTCATATTATCCCTCCTATCCGATTCTTACAGTTCTTCTATACTCCTGAAAAACCTGTTCTGTAAGTCTTTCCATCTTTGAAAAGTAATAATCACAGCTGTTCTTAATCATTTTTTTCATTTCAGCCTCTTCTTATGTGCTCCATGAATATGCTTTCAAGCTCATAAATCATTTCATATCCTGCGTAATACGATTCCACTGTTCTTTTTGCTCTTTTTTCTGTTGTCATATTATCGCCCCCTGATAAATATTTTTATATTTTCAACAAAATTATAACAGATTTTTTTTAGTTTGTCAAGTATAAAATTGATATTTTTTATTTTTTTATTAATTTTTTTCATTTATCTAAAATTTTTTTATTTCAAATAAAAAAACCGGCCAGTTTTTTTAACCTGTCCGGTTTTTCCCTGAGAAGTATAAGACCATTACAATGCCATTAAACATTTTAATATATAAATGACTTTTTTTATAGTAACTTATGTCATGAAAACATTTATGATAAAAGTCATATTTTAATGAAGCTTTTTATATATCGTGAAGGACATGCTATAATTCACATGTAAAAACTTTTTGAAGGAGAGACAATATATGAATAAACTTAAATTCATTGCATTGCTGATCGTTGTATCTATACTGCT
>CALMRR010000013.1 GCA_937871925.1 uncultured Petrotoga sp. | reverse complement strand
TTTCTAAAATAACAACAGTTTCTACATGATAAGTGTTTGGGAACATGTCAAAAGGCTGAACAGAAAGTACTTCAAAACCGCTTTCCATAAATGCTCTTATATCTCGCGCCAGAGTTGTTGGATCACATGATATATATACTATGGCCTTTTCAGTTATTTTTGCAAGATTTTTAGCTGAAAGAACACCTATTCCTTCTCTAGGAGGATCGATTATAGCGTAAGAGAATTTTTTTGATTCAATAGACGATTGAAGAATAAAATCTTCTGATTTTGAGGACGAAAAGCGTGTATTCCTTACCGAGTTTATATTTGAATTTGAACAGGCAGCTTTTATAGAAACCTTTGAGGTCTCTACACCGTAAACGGTCTTGAAAAGAGGAGCAAAATAAATACTGAAAAGCCCCACGCCACAATAAAGATCAAGCAGTGAATCTGCTGCGGTGTTTAAAGTTTTGAAGTATTTGAGAATGTAGTTAAGCATTTTATGAGTAACGTTATAGTTATTTTGGAAAAAAGAAGTAGGTGGAATCTGAAATAAAAATCCATCAAACTCTTCTCTCAAAACTCCTTCGCCCTTCCATGTTTTGTACGGTCCTCTTAGTGTAACCGTGTCTGAGGTATTCATCACATGAACTATAGAATCTGCATGAACCTTTTTTGAGAGCTCTTCTTTAAACTCATGTTCTTTTGGAAAATATTCTGTATGGGTAACAAAAATAAGCATGGTTTCATTTTTAGAAAAGGATTTTCTTAGTACAAGATGCTTAAGTACACCACTTTTCTTTTCCGGATCATACACAGATAAGTTCATGTCAGAGATTATTGATTTAACAGTATTCCGTATTTTATCAAAGGGTGCAGGCGATATTATACAGTTGTTTATATCTATTATATTATGAGTGCTTGCCTCTTTAAGACCTAAAACAGTTTTTTTATCATAAGAAAATCCGAATTCCATCTTTGATCTGTACTGTGTTGAATCATCACTTTCAATTATCTGTGAAACATTGACCTCAATGTTTCCGATACGTCGGAACTGTTCTTCAACAATCGAATGCTTAGCCTGCAGCTGCTGTTCGTACTTCAGCCCAAGCCACTGACATCCTCCACATTTCGGAAAATGTTTGCACGGAGAAGCCGTACGGTATGGAGAAGGTTTTATTATCTGTTCAACAGATGCAAAGATAGTGTTCTTTTTTTTGAACTTCTCTTTTACCCTTACGATATCCTGAGGATAAACATTCTCAACCATATAGATTTCATTATTATACCTTGCCAGACCATAGCCGCCGTATATAAGCTTTTCAATTACAACATCAACTGAACCGTTGTTTTCCATTATTGTCACTCCATTCTTTTTTTGTCATGTAAATTATATCACACTTGTTCAAAAATGCTTAAAAAAGTAGCATTATGATATAATTGTTCTGCAAAGGGGAATGATTAAAATTTGTTTTTAAAAGGGGGTAAGTCTGTGAACAAAAAAGAAAAAAGCTGGATTTTGTATGATTGGGCCAACTCAGCTTATTCGATGGCTGTTACTTCAACAATTCTTCCGATATTTTTTAAAGATGTA
This sequence comes from uncultured Petrotoga sp., assembly GCA_937871925.1. Taxonomy (GTDB): domain Bacteria; phylum Thermotogota; class Thermotogae; order Petrotogales; family Petrotogaceae; genus UBA5851. The sequence goes on along the minus strand of CALMRR010000013.1, from coordinate 3,643 downwards.
GCGTCCAAGGGACTTAGCGACACCGATTCTTCTGCATTCTGGGCATATTCCAACTCTATCGAAACCGTTCTTCTAGTTCTTATGCTTCCTATTCTTGGAACTGTTGCAGATTATAAGAATATGAAGAAAAGATTTTTTATTTTCTTTCTCCTTATGGGAATATTCTTTACCGGACTGCTTTCTACTGTGAGCGAAGGTCAATGGTTTTTCTGTCTGTTTATCTATGTTCTTACTGCTATCGGATTTTCCGGTTCAAATCTTTTTTATGATTCTATGCTTGTTGACGTTACAACAGAAGATAGAATGGATTGGGTATCTACAAACGGTTTTGCATACGGCTATATTGGAAGTACGATTCCTTTCATTATAAGTATTGCCCTGATAATGAAGCCTCAGATTCTTGGTTTTGATTCGGCAATTATTTCAACTAAGCTTTCTTTTATCATAACAGCACTCTGGTGGTTCATATTTTCAATACCTCTGTTGAAAAATGTACAACAAGTCAACTATCTTGAACCATCCACAAGGCCTGTAAAAGAAAGCTTTTTAAGACTCATAAAGACTTTCAAAGAGATCAAACAGTATAAAAATATATTTTTGTTTCTCCTTGCTTTTTTCTTTTACATTGATGGGGTTCATACCATAATATCTATGGCAACAATTTTCGGAAAAGATATCAATCTTTCTAATACAACACTAATGGTAGTTCTTCTTGTAATTCAGTTTGTTGCCTTTCCTTTTGCAATTATCTATGGGAAGCTTGCCCAAAAGTTCTCTGCAAAAATAATGCTTTTTATAGGGATTATAGTATACACCTTTGTGACAATCTATGCATATTTCATAAAAACTGAGCTAGAATTTTGGATACTTGGTCTTCTTGTTGCCACTTCACAGGGAGGCATACAAGCTTTAAGCAGATCGCTTTTCGCAAAGATCATTCCCAAAGAAAAATCTGCCGAATTCTTTGGATTTTACAATATTTTCGGAAAATTTGCCGCAATATTTGGTCCACTGCTTTATGGAATGGCTTCTCAGCTAACTGAAAATCCAAGGTTTGGAGTCTTAAGCCTTATAATTCTTTTTATAATCGGGGGAGTTCTTATGATTTTTGTGAAAGCTCAAAGTCCTTCAAAAAGTTGAAAATTGTGAGGTGATAAGTATTTCTTGTTTAAAAATAAAAGGCGGATCTTATTATATCAATTCTCCTACTAACATAGGGCTTTACGTTTTCAGAAATAAAAACTGCCTCGTTATTGATACACCCCTTAACTCCTCTGCAGCGAAAAAGATCGATGAAGAAATTTCTTCATGTGCCTTTCATCCAAAGTATGTTTTCAATACTCATCATCATCTTGATCATTGCGGTTCAAACAGTTATTTCCGGAATAAATATCCAGGATGTGAATTTTTTTCCTCAAGGGGCGAAAAGGTATTTATAGAGAACAATTTTCTGTATTCAAGCATACTTTGGGGAGGGATTCCATGCAGCCAGATAGAACGGAGTACAAAAGAAGAAAAAATTGATGCGATCTTTGAAGAAGGTATTAATAAAATTAATGATGAGAAATTTGAAATAATCGATCTGAGTGGGCATTCCAAAGCTCTGACGGGAATAATTACACCAGAAAAAGTTTTTTATATTTCCGACAGTATTTTCAGTGAAGAAAAGCTTCAAAAATATAAAATACCCTATATTTATGATATAAAGAAGTTTTTGATATCTGTTAACAAGATACTATCTTCGGATGCGGAGTTTTTCCTTCCCGGACATTCTTGCAAAGTATATGATAAACAGGAGATTGAACAACTGGCATCTAAGAACGTATCAGCGGTCGAATTTTTCAGAGATCAGATCTATACATTTTTGAAAAATGCTTTTACCAAAGAAGAAATAGTTGAAAATATAATTATATTAAACGAGCTTTCCGTTGACTTTAAACAGTATATGCTTATAAGCACAACAGTTGCCGGATATCTCGAGATGTTCATCTCCGAAAAATTGATCTCTTATTCTGTTCAGGACGGAAAACTATACTTTTACAGAGAGTAAATTATAAAACGATTCCTGCTGCCCTTATCGGCGAGCCATCACCGTTCTTGATTTTTAAAGGTAAGCACGCAAACAGGAACTCTTTACCGATAAGCTTTTCTGTATTGTTGAGGTTTTCTATTATACAAATGTGCTTTGAAAGTATTATTTTATGGTTTATAAGTTCATGATTCACCGGATCAAGAGATATTGTATCAAGACCTATGCCCTTAAGATTGAACTGAGAAAGATACTGGGCAGCCTGCTTATCAAGTACCGGGAAGTTGCCGAAATATTTGGGAAAATTCCAAAATCTCGCCCAACCTGTATGGAGAATAACAAAATCTGAGGCATTAATAATTTTTTCTGATTCAAGCAGGTATTTTTTAGTTATAATTGCATTTTCTTTTAAAAAAGAAAAATCCAGAATACAGCCTTTTCCGAAAAAACTTGATATATCTTTTTTGTCTGTACTTTCTCCTGATTGAAAAAGATGTTCGGGACAGTCTATATGTGTTCCGGTGTGTGTGAACATTGTGATTAAGGTTTCTTTAAAACCATCTTTTTCTAAAGAACAGGCAGTAGAAAGTCTTGGAACATCAGTGCCGGGATACACAGGCATGGATTCTTCTATAACATGTGTAAGATCGTATACTGTCATCTTTCCTCCAAGAGTTAAGAGAATATATCGTATATTCTTCCGATTTCGCGTTCGTATTTAATGAAAAGTTCAAGGATTTTAGGATTGAAATCTGTAGGTTTGGTTCTGCTGTCTCCATTTTTAAGAATTTCTACAGCATCTGTATGAGACATGGCATCTTTATAAGGTCTTTTAGATCTCAAGGCATCATATACATCTGTAATGGAAACAAGTTGGGCTTCAATAGGTATACTGTCTCCCGATAATCCAGAATCATAACCACTGCCGTCATATTTTTCATGGTGATAAAGTGCTATGTTGAGTGCTACTGTGAAATAATCATCATCCTGTAGAATATTTTTAGCATATAATGTATGATTCTTCATAACTTCATACTCCTGTTCTGAAAGCTTTGACTTTTTCATCAGGAGTTCTTTTGGAATAAATATCTTTCCTATGTCATGTAGAGGACCGAAATTTTCTATCTGTCGAACGGTTTCTTTAGGCAGTCCGTATTTAAGCGCAAGAAAACCTGCTATCTTACCAACTCTGTTAATGTGAAAGCCTGTATCTTCATCATAGTTCTCGGCAATAAGAGCAAGTTTATGAGCAAAATTAGTATATGCATTATTAATTCTATCAGCATAAATTTTTATTTTTAAAAGCAGTTCGGTTATTTTTTGAAAAGAAGTAATTATTTTAATATCTTCGGGCGAAAAAAATATGTGGTTAAAAAAGAAAAAATAATACTGTCCGAAGGATTTTCCTCCGTTTTTTATGGGGCATGCAATTATATCAGAAACATTGGAAGTATTGTCTTTTAAAAGCTTTTTCATATAGCCATACTTTGAGGATGCTAAAATTTCATCAGGAGTAATTTTTGTAACTGAATCAAAGATGTCTATCTCTTTTACAGTAAAATTTATAAAATCAATGTTTAAAGCTTTAGGACCGACAGTTGATATATCTTTTAT
>CALMRR010000012.1 GCA_937871925.1 uncultured Petrotoga sp. | reverse complement strand
TTGCTCTACCGGCAAGTTTTAAAGCAAGAATAGTCATTGAAAACATCTGTGTTCCATCTGTACGCACTTCCTTTCCAAGTTCAAGAAACTCTTCCCACGTAAGATTAAGATTTTTTACATATTCTTTAAAGTATTTTTCCATAAGATTCGGATGGAAAGAGTCATTTCCGGCAGGTACGGGAGTATGAGTAGTAAATATGGAAGTAGATCGTACATACTCAATAGCCTGTCTTGGAGTAAATGCTTTTTCTTCAATAAGCTCTCGAATTCTTTCCAGCACCAGAAAGTTTGGATGACTGTCATTCATATGATAGACAGATGTATCTATGCCTAACTTGCGCAACATTCTTATACCGCCTATTCCCAATACTATTTCTTGTTTTATACGCATTTCAATATCTCCGCCGTAAAGCTTGTAAGTAAGATGTCTGTCCTCAGGCTCGTTTTGCGGAATATCTGTGTCTAAAAGGTAAAGCTTTACTCTTCCTACGGCAAGCTCCCATGCTTTTATATAAACTGTTCTGTTTAAAATATTTACAGTTACGTAGACTTCTTCATTGCTCTCATTTTTTGCCGGTTGAATAGGAAAATTTTCATAGTTGTAGTACTCATAAAGATCTTCCTGTGTTCCGTCGGAACGTATTTTTTGTATAAAATAACCCTGTCGGTATATCATTCCTATGGCAACAAATGGAATACCCAGATCGCTGGCGGACTTTACATGATCTCCTGCAAGGATGCCCAATCCACCTGTGTATATGGGAAGCGATTCATGAAGTCCAAATTCAGCACAAAAATAAGCAATTTTTCCGCCTGTATAATCTTTGTGGGTGGCATTGAACCATGTATTTTTTTCGTTTTTGTATGAGCTGAATTTTTTCATTTCGTTGTCATACAGTTCAAGATAATTAGACGATTCAGCGGCCTTTTTCAACTCTTTCTGAGAAACACTTTTTAGAAAAGTAACCGGATTTCTGCCCGTTTTTTCCCATAAGATAGGATCAATATTTTCAAAAAGTTTTTGTGCATTGAAGTTCCATGTCCAGTACATGTTCATAGACAACTCTTTAAGATCTTTGATTCTTTCAGGAAGCGATGGGATAACCGTTACTTTTTTAAGAAATTCCATATAAAATTCCTCCTTTAGATTTAAAGGTTAAGAATTACAAGCAGAAGTATTATATCAAAAAACAATGAAAAATCATAATATATTATTTTAAAGACTATCTATTGTATATAAACACCCCATCTTCAGGATTATCAGATTCTTTTCCTATAATTACTTTTACTTCTTCGGTATTTTTCGATGTAGGAATATTTTTACCCACATAATCAGCCTTTATTGGGAACTCTCTATGGCCACGGTCTATAAGAACCATAAGCTGAATAGTTTTAGGTCTTCCCAGGTTTACTATAGCTTCCATTGCAGCCCTTACAGTCCTTCCTGTAAAAAGTACATCATCAATGAGCACCACTGTTTTGTCAGTAAGCGTAAAACCTATCTCAGAAGTATCTTCTTGGTTCTTCTTTTCATCATCCCTATATGGCGAAACATCTATATACCCTTTTTCAAGATAGATATTTTCAATTTTATAAATATTATTCCAAATCCTGTCACATATCTCTTTTCCGCCCTTTTTAATACCAAGAAGCACGGTGTTCTCGACACCTTTGTTTCTTTCGAGCAGTTCATGGGTAAGTCTCATGAGAGTGCGCTGAATATCTTTTGAATCCATAACTTTATTTTTTAAGATCATATATCCTCCGTAAACACTTAATGTAATACAATTATACCATTAGTAAAGAAATAATAATCTAAAAATAAGATAAAAAAAGCAGCGGCAATAAACCGCTGCTTGTGATTGATTTTAATCAAGATAAAAGTGTATCGGATAAGCAAGATACTGAATAGTATCAAGCTTTTCTGCAGTGTAGAATCCTGCGGGAGCTTTAAGAACCGTAGGTATCCTGTTTACTATTGTAGCGCATGTATGTTCAACAGTGGCAGGTTTTTTTACAAAAAATGTTGTGTCTGGTTCTCCGGAGATTTTCCAATCACACATATCGCCATCATCCGGACCGTATACTTTTCCTATACACTGTGTTTCAATTATAGGTCCCTGGAAAGTTTCCGTGGTAACCACAGCGCTCATCCCTATGCACATTCCCTTGGGAATTACTTTACCCATTGTGGAAGAAAAAAGATCTTTATCGTAAAAGTACGGAACACATTTCTGAGTCTGAGATTTTATTGTCCAGCCCATCTTAGAACACAATGCTTCGTTTGAATTCCAGATGTATGAAGGCTCAAGAGTCTGAGGATGTGCTAAAGTAGCTTCAAATTCTTGAGGTGAAAGACCAACACCATGAGCCTTGGCAAGAGCAAGTCCATAGTCTTCAACATTATAGCTTACGGCTCCTTCTATTTTGTTTATTTTATGCACTCCTCCGGCTACAAGAGCTATCATATTCACCCAGAATATATCCTGCATTCCCGAACCGACAGCGGTGCAGTTGTTTTCTCTGGCCAGGCGGTCAAGCTTATTTGTGATGGCTGCTGAAGTAGTCCAAGGATAAATTGCTTCTTCACATGTCGAAATAAGGTTTATTCCTCTGCTTAGTACTTTTTCGAAGTGGGGATATACATCATTCATAAAGCTGAAAAGTGTAACTACTGCAATATCAGGGTCACACTCATCTAATACTGCATCAGCATCGCTTCTAATTTTGACACCCAATTTTATTCCAAGTTCAGCAAAATCTCCAACATCCATTCCTACTACTTTAGGGTTTACATCAATAGCGCCTACGATCTCTGCACCATTTTCGTAAAGGTATCTCAGAATATACTTTGCCATTTTTCCGCATCCGTACTGTACGACTCTTATTTTCTCTCTGAACATAAGAAACACCTCACTTTTTGTTTTTTTTGAATCAAAAGATCCGTGATTCTATATTCAATTATAATGGTTGTTGTAAGTATAAAGTCAAGCGAAATTTTTAACTTTCTTCCGAAAATTTTACAGGGATCTGTAATTTAATATACATTCCACGTTCCTGTTTTTCAAATACCGGAAGATCAGCTATTACTTCGCATATATAGTCACCGGTAATAATAAATTTTTTTTGTTCTATAGTATCTAAAATTCTTAAGAGATATTCTTTTTCTTTGTTAAAACTATCACAGTATATACAGGCATAGGTATTAGCCGGGATATAAGTTATCAGACTCTTATCTACAAACTCTTCATCTACGAAGACAAATACCTCACTTGAATATAACCGTCTTTTCTCAAGTTCGGATTTACGCATTATAGTTCCCGCATTGCAAAAGTATATCTGCGGAAGGCTATCAGATATAAGTTTGTCTTTGAGTTTTCGCAACATCTCTTCGTAAACCTCTATTCCATAGTCGTAGAAGTTTATTCCGGCATCTATGCAGTACATCTGTCGTTTGCTTATAAACTCCATAACAATGCTTCCGTCGGGGGGAGATTTTTCATAACGTTCGTAGCTTTCTATGGTTCTTTGAAGGGCTCTTTTCTGGTACAGCATTTCTTTTATCTGAAGGTCTATCTGATTGCTCTTACGCTCTAAAATGCTTTTAAAAAGTGATATATCGTTCTGATCCAGAAGTTTTTTTATATCGGTAAGTTTCATTCCAAGTGATTTCATATACTGTATCATATCAAGACGAGCACACTGTCTGATACTGTAGTAACGGTAGCCGTTTTCGGCATTTATTTCATCTGGTTTTATAAGATCAAGCTTGTCATAGAGTCTCAAAGTTTGTTCGGAAATATGATTTATCTTTGCCATCTTGCCTATTGTAAGTTTTTCCATAGTCCCTCCTTGCCTATATAAAGTCTATACATGCAATAAGGTTTCAATATACGAACTATATCATTCTTTGTTATTTCTTATCCATTCATCGGTTGCTGGAAGTAATATTTGTTTTCCATCACGGA
>CALMRR010000011.1 GCA_937871925.1 uncultured Petrotoga sp. | reverse complement strand
TCAATCTTCTGTGGAAAAACAAAATTATAAACAGTTTCAGCAGTTGCAGTATTAACTATGATAAATGAGAAATTATCAATGATTATTTTTTTTGAAGCTTTGGAAATATTAGTCACTGTTATTTTAACGCCACTCAGTGCTTTAGGAAAATCATAAACCTCATCAGCCAACAGATTCATATTTATTCCTGAAAAAGAAACCAAGTTTGGTAGCCTTTGACCAATATTATTGCCAAATATCATGAAAAGAATTGCCGTTATCGCAATCGCTATGAGCAAAAGATTAGTATATCTCTTTATCCTCTTATATGGGCGATTATTCCTTTCTTTTTCAGCTTTTTTCTTTTGATCGTAATCATTCCATTCTTCTGGACTTTTGGAAAAGTACTTCATATATCACCTCAAAAAGAACACTTTAGCTCATCATATGTTTTTTGGTCAATCAATTTATGATCAAAGTAATACTGCAGCTTCACATCAGGATTCAGGTAATCCGATGTATTCTTATATTTGTTCTTCAACTCCATATCGTTCATACCTAGTGTTATATCATTTTTAAAATCTTCATTGGCATACAACACTTCGAAAAGGTTAAGATATCCGCTGTACCCGGTATCGTAACACTTTGGACATCCTATGCCCTTGCAGAGCGGGCATACTTGAGGTATTAGGCGCTGGTTAAGCATTATATCTATACACGAAGAAATATTACTGTCAGATACTCCAAGACTTCGCAGCCTGCTCACTATTTCAAAAACGTTACTGCAATGAAGGGAAGTAAAGACGCTATTTCCGCTTACTGAAGAATCAAAAAGCAGCTTGGCAAATGCGGATGAACGTAGTTCTCCTACCACTATTATTTCTGGATCCTGCCTTAGGATATACTTGAACTTTTCCATAGGATCCTCATCTTTGTTTATTTGTATTTGTATAGTACCGGGTATTTTAAATTCAACTGGATTCTCAATTGTATGAACCTTGTACTTGTCTTTAAGCTTTCCTGTTATATAGGACATTGTTGTACTTTTCCCGGAGCCTGTAGGACCTGAAAAAATTATTACTTTTGTTCTGCTTCTTATAAGTCCTGAAATTTTATCCAGTAGACCTTCCGGAAGATCTACAAAAACCTGTGATATATCCCGAAGCCTTCTTATCACACAGCTTACTCCCCTTAAGGACTCTATAAAAGATACTCTGTAAGTTACCTTTGCATATTCAAACGAACCATCAGCATTGTAATGATTCATAACCACATCTAATCCGCATAAAACAAGCAGTCTGTTGACTATGACCTTATAATCCTCAACGGGAAGTTCATATGAATCGATAAGTTTTCCACAGTACCTTATCCTTATTTTGACCTTTTCACCGGGTTCAAAATGTATGTCTGTTATTCTTGGATCTTCAAATTTTTTTAGTATCTCTCCTATAACATCCTCTGAGCTTTCCTGGACTTCATTCTTTCCAAGACTGTAAGAATATAAGTTAAACTTACTCTTTCTCTTCATTTTCCTCTCTGTGTTCATTAAGATATGAGTTAAGCTTGGTTATCTCTTCGGTAACTATGCTCTTGCTGAACATCCTGTATACTGCGGGAATTTCATAAACATCATTTGAATCTTCTTCAGGAATATTATCGTATCCAGATGCAACTACCGTTACCTTTAACATATCGTCTGGAACATCTATACAGCTTACCCCCATTTTTGATTTTTCACTGTCAATGGATTTTTGACTCAAAAATTCATTAACCACCTTTATATCAAGCAATGTAGGATTTTTACCGCTTATATTAACAAGTGTGGCTGTGGCATTTTTTATTTGATCTTCAAGAAACCTGCTGTTAAGAGCCATTTTTACAGCTTCTTCAGCTCTATTCTTACCCCTGGCGATTCCTATACCAAGCATAGCAGAACCTTTTACCCTAAGAACGGCTGCCACGTCTGCAAAGTCAACATTCACAAGACCAGGCTTGGTGATGAGATCTGAAATACCGGTAATCGCCTGATACAATACATCATCAGCTTTCTCAAAGCCTTCGTCAACAGTCACATTTTCGTCTTCAAGCAACTTATCGTTTGCAATTTTTATAAGGCTGTCTACATTTTCCTTAAGGTTTACCAGACCTTCCAAAGCTATCTTCTGCCTTCCAGCACCTTCAAAGTGAAACGGTGTAGTCACAATCGCAACGGTAAGAATTCCCAGCTCTTTTGATATTTTAGCTATTATCGGCGCGGCTCCAGTTCCCGTTCCTCCCCCAAAGCCGGCAACTATGAAAAGAAGATCTGATCCTTTTATAAGATTTTTTACTTCTTCTATACTTTCTATGGCAGATTCACGTCCGATTTTCGGATCTCCACCAGCTCCCAGACCTCTCGTTAGGGTTTTACCCAATTGAATCTTTATCGGAGCATCATTTCTTTCAAGAACTTGGACATCTGTATTGGCCGCTATAAGCTCAACATCATGAACACCTTTTTTGGTCATTCTCTGAACTGCATTATTGCCGGCTCCTCCGACTCCGATAACCTTTATTCGATATATTGACTTTTTGGTAAATATATTTTCTGTTTCATTCATCTCAAGCTCAAATGGCATCGTCATCCCCTCCTGCTATCTTATCGATAAGTTTATTGAAGAAACCGCTTTTAGCTTGTTTCTGAGGCTTACCTGACTTAACAGGAGTTTGCTCGCGATTTCCGATTTCCGCCTTATCGAATCTGTATCTGTCCACAATTCCAAAAACTCCTAGCAGGTCCGGATCATCCATGTATTTTTCTGCAAGGTTAACAAAAATATTTGACGAAAGTTTTCCTGAACGGAAATTATCACCTACAAGCTCTCTCAGAACAGCATCAATATTTTTTATCTTTGCTCCGCCACCCGTATAGACTATTCCGCCGGAAAGAGCTCCGACTTCCTGGGCTTTTTCGTATGAAAACTTTGCTATTTCTCCGTTTAGACGATTAAGTATCTCTCTTGTTCTGGCATAAACAATTTTGTTTAGCAAATTTTGCGATGTGTACGATACTGCCCCACCGGATATCAATCTTATATCAACTTTTTTAACGGTTTTAGTATCTTTCATACAGAGAGCTTGCTCACATAAAAGTCTGTTTGCTTCATTTTCCGGAACCTTAAGCACGTTCGAAATATCCTTAAGAACATACTTTATGCCATATGGAAATGAGTAAAAAAGCTTTGGCATACCGTTTTTAAAGGTTACTATCCTTGACTGGTAATATCCCAGATCAAGAACTGCTACCCCTACATTTCTGTCATTTGATGATGTTGCGGTATAGCATAAGCCCAATGTGGTGTCGTATATCGGAAACTGAGAATCATCAACTATATCCTTAAAAACATTTTTGAGCAGGGCAAAGGCATTTTCGTTAACCCATACTATGTTAAGGGTCACGTTCAATGAGTTTGTAACATAAAAGGAAACAGGATTTTTGACAACTTTTCCATCCACAATGAACTTCATGAAACTTATGTCAAGAACCATTTTGCCTTCTTCGTTGTACTTGTTGACAATACTCTTTTTTATCTTATGGAGATCTTCTTCTTTTATTTCTGTACGGCTTGTAAATTCAACAGCCTGAACCTCCTGAGAAATATTTAGGTTATTAGTCGAATAGCCTACAACAATCTCAGACTCTTTACGTTTTCCAAGCTTATCACTAAAATTCGCTATAACAGACTTTATAGTCTTGTTCAGCGCTGAAATATCCTGAATCTCACCGTTCACTATACCGTCCGTTATCTTTTTATCCGAAGCAATAGGTATATAACTTCCATCGGGACTAACTTCAAAAAGAATGGATTTGGTATAGTAGCTCCCTATGTCAATACCTATTAAATAATTTTTTGCCATACACACCCTCCTCAGCCCTATTTCCCAGAAAATATCTGATTATTTATTATAGTGTACTTGCCTGGATTTACTATATTAAGGTAATTGTAATTCTTAGCCAGATAAAAAAAATTATCGTAGTCATAAAATTTTATACTAACTTTATTATAACAGATTACCAACATTTTTTGAAAATCTATGCATAAAAAATTGTTAAGGGCTTTAAGGCTTTTTAAAATTGTAACTTCTTCATTCCTGTAACTAGAAAAAATTACTTCCGGAGCACCCGGAATATGCATATCTGAAATAAAAGACGCAGTCCCGTCAGAATCATAGTAAAAATATCTTTTATTTCGATTTATACAGTAATGGAGATCCTCTGAAGTTATTAATGGATTATCTGTGGGTCTATAATAAATTTTCCCCTTAGTACCTCCGGGGAAAATTATTAAAACTATAGTTATACAGTAGAGAAAAAAAAGAACAACCCTGAATACCACTAATGGCTTCATCAAATATCCAGTTCCTTTATCTTATGAGCGTTGGTCTCTATAAAAATACGCCTGGCTTGGGGATCCTCTCCCATAAGTATATCTATCACAGCATTGGCACTTTCAAAATCTTCGGACTTTATCTGGATGAGCTTCCTGTTCTCTTTATCCATAGTGGTTTCCCAAAGCTGCTGGGCACTCATTTCACCAAGACCTTTATATCTCTGTATAGAATACTTCTTATCTTTGTACTGCTCTTTAAGATTTTCCAGCTCCTTTTCAGTGAAAAGATAAAAATACTGTTTGCCTGTTTCAAATCGGTAAAGCGGCGGCTGCGCCACATATATGTTTCCATTATCGACAAGTTTTTTCATATATCTGTAAAACAATGTAAGCAAGAGGGTTCTTATGTGTGCACCGTCGACATCAGCATCGGTCATTATGATTATTTTCCCATAACGCAGATCTTCAGCCTTAAAATGATCGGATATGCCTGTACCAATAGCTGCTATGATATTCAGAATCATTTCACTCTTTAGAAGTTTTTCCACATCTGTCTTTTCTACATTCAGAATCTTTCCCCTAAGAGGAAGTATAGCCTGATAGTTTCTGTCTCTTGCCTGCTTAGCGTTTCCTCCTGCAGAATCACCTTCGACTATAAATATTTCAGATATTGAACGATCCTTGGATATACAGTCGGCAAGTTTTCCGGGAAGAGAACCGCTTTCAAAAACTGATTTTCTTTTTACATTCTCTCTGGCACGTTTGGCAGCAAGTCTTTTTTTCGTAGCTTCTTGAACTCTTTCAATCATAGCCTTGCACTCTTTTTGATGACTGTCAAAGTAGAGCTGGAGCTTTTCAGTAACTATCTGATTTATGCCTTCTCTTGCATACTTTGAACCAAGCTTCCCCTTAGTCTGTCCTTCAAATGTCGGATTGGCAAGCTTTACATGAATGATCGCATTAAGCCCTTCGCGTACATCTTCGCCTGTAAAGTTATCGTCTTTCTCCTTAAGCATACCCAACTTTCTGGCGTAATCATTTATCACCCTGGTAATGGCAGTTTTGAAACCTACCTCATGCTCTCCTCCGTCAATGGTCCTTATATTGTTTACATAAGACATCAGGTCATTTTCGTCAGAATCAGTATAGACAAACTCTATATCGGCATACATATCAGGTTCATCGTTTTTATACGTATAGAACCCATTTATATAAATCATGCTGCTTACTTTATTTCTTTTTTTCTTTTTAAGCTCATATTCCAAAAACTCTTCCAGTCCGCCGGAAAAATGATATACTTCTTTTTTCCCTATCTTTTCATCTGAAAATTCTATAGTAAGCGGAGGATTGAGATACGCAATCTCCTTAAGCCTGTTCTCTACTGTATAAGTTTCAACTTCTATATCTCCGTCTTCAAATATTTGATAATCAGGTTTAAATCTTACTTTTGTGCCTGTGAGCATCGACTGGTCTATTATTTTAACTGGTTCGACCGGTATACCACGCTGATACTTCTGGTAATATACATCACTTCCGGTATAGACTGTCACTTCCATAAATTCCGAAAGCGCATTTACAACAGATGCACCTACTCCGTGAAGCCCTCCGGACACTTTATATGCTCTTTTATCAAACTTTCCGCCTGCATGCAGAACAGTCATAACAACCTCCAGAGTGCTTTTGCCCTCTGTCGGATGCATATCCACAGGAATGCCTCTGCCGTTGTCAATAACTTCGATGACATCGTCTTTGAGTATACTTACCTTTATATTGTCGCAGTAGCCGTTGATATACTCATCAATGGAATTATCTACTATTTCATATACAAGATGGTTAAGTCCGGCTTTTGAAGTTGACCCAACATACATTCCCGGTCTAAGCCTCACAGGCTCAAGACCTTTAAGAACTTTTATTTCA
>CALMRR010000010.1 GCA_937871925.1 uncultured Petrotoga sp. | reverse complement strand
TCATCGGACGCTATAAAAGAGACTCTAACACTTGTAATGGGAAAAGTGGGAGGATCGATGTCAGCAAAGGGACAAGCCAATGCAACACGTATTGGAAACGATCTTATAGGTTTTGTAGGTAACTCTTATGAACCAATTTACGAAAAACTTGCCGGCAAAAAAGTGCTTGTGGATTATCTGCAGAAAGACGGTTCAATTAAAAAATACAAAGGTATTCTCGGAAAGTATACTAAAGAGTACATAGAAATTTTGAATATCGATTTTCCAATGGAGATAAAATACGAGATAAAAACCAGAACCAGTAATATAACAGGTTATCCTGTCTCTGTCATTCGTAAAGATAAAAAAATGACGTTGGTCAATGAATCTGAACAGAACCTTGAATTTACAGTTGATGGAAAAGCTTATTCCCTCACTTCAAAGATGACCATTGATGTCAAATGTCCGGATTCAGATAGTTTTGAATTTACGATCGGAACGTGTGAAAATGTTGACGTTATCCTTCCAAGAACTTTGGCAATTGTAAGACATCTCAGTGATTAAAATAAAAAAAGCAGCCTTTGGCTGCTTTTTTTATGCATGAATTGCCCATCCTTCGACTGCTCTTGCCGCTTCCATAACAGTTTCGGAAAGAGTCGGATGTGAATGGATCATAGTCGCTATTTCAGAAGGCTTAATTCCTGCCGTTTTAGCTAAAAGGAGTTCATGTATGAGTTCGGTAGCTTGTTCTCCAACTATATGCGCACCAAGGATTTCTTTTGTATCCGGATTAAAAATAATTTTAACCATTCCGTCAGGTCTGTCTATGGCAACGGACTTCCCTGCACCTCTGTAAGGAAAAACAGCTTTTTTAAAGTTTATACCCTCTTTGATAGCTCTCTGCTCGTTGTATCCAAAACTTGAAACTTCAGGCTCACAGTAAACCCCACCAGGAATAAGAAGAGAGTCTATCTTCTTTATAGTATCATGTCCGCAAATATGCTCAACGGCAACTTCTCCTTCCTTGGATGCAACATGAGCAAGAAGAGGAGAGTTTACAACATCACCTATGGCGTATATGCTTGGAATCTTAGTCTGATAATAATCATACGTAGGGATAAATCCTCTTTCGGTCTCTATACCCACCTTATCAAGACCAATGTCTACCGTATTGGGGCTCCTGCCTACAGCCACGAGGACCTTTTCAACCTGTATAACGCTTTCCTTGCCTTCTTTATCCTCAATCAGAACAGTTACTCCATCTTCACTTTTGGTCATTGATTTGGCTTTGGTGGAAGTATAGATCTCTATACCTCTCTTCTTGAATGATTTATGAAGAACCTGAACAACTTCACTGTCTTCAATAGGAAGTATCTGATCAAGCATCTCTACAATATGCACCTTTACACCAAAGGAGTTAAGAATATGGGCAAACTCAACTCCAATTGCACCGCTGCCGAGAATAAGGATACTTTTTGGAAGTTTTTTCATCATGAGCGCTCCAGTTGATGAAAGCACCTTATCTTCATCGAATTCAAATCCCTTTATGACTCTTGGAGATGAACCGGTTGCTATTATTATACTCTCTGCCGATATAACTTTGGAATCAGAAATTTTCACAGAGTTTGGGGATTCTATCTTCCCTTGCTGCATTATAAGCTCAACTTTATTTTTTTTCATAAGAAACTGAACCCCTTTGGAAAGGGTATCTGCTATTTTTCTTGATTTTTCAAAAACCTTTTCATATTCAAACCCAGAAAGATCTGTTTTTATCCCCATACCTTCAAGATCTTTTATGCTACTGAAAGCCTGAGCCTGATGTATAAGAGCTTTTGACGGTATACACCCTATATTGAGACATACTCCGCCTGGTTTATCCTTTTCTAACAATGCAACTTTTTTTCCCAGTTGGGCTGCCCTTATGGCTGCAACATATCCGCCCGGACCAGCTCCAATAATAATTATATCGTAATCGTATGCCATCTTCAGCCTCTCCTTTTTATTTTTATTTTTGTCACATGATACTGCTCAAAGTTAAATATATACAATATATGTAAAATTAAAATTACATAAATGCAACCAGCTTGGTTAACTAACAAAACAAATGTCAGGCTCTCTGACATCTGTTTTTAAATGTAAGATATTTCAAAACATCTTACATTGATCATATTATAACTTTTCTTTAATGAATAAACAACTTATGCTCGTTTTTCTTTGGTTTTCAGTTCTGTAAGTATAAAGCCGTCAGAATTGTTTCCGGATAAGTAAAGTGACGAACCAGAAGATTTTTCAATAGTCGTAAAGCTTTCTGTACTAGCCTTCAGATACGATATACGCCAAACTCCTTCAGAGTCTTTATATATATAAGATCTTCTGCCGTACTCATACTGTTTTAATAAGTCGTGATACTCTTCAAAAGTAATACCAAGCTTTGAAATTATTTCGGCATGAGGACAACCGACATATCTAAAATGCCATGGCTCCCATGCTATCTTGGTTATCTCCTCTTTGTCCTTAGGATAGCGCTCAATAAATCCATAATGAGAGGCTTTGTCTTTAAAAATCTTACAACTACCAGAATAAGGAAACGATGGTCGTATATAATCTATATCAGATTGTTTCAATCCCAGATCAATTGCTAAACCTGACTGATGCTCACTGTAACCTGGAAATGCAACATACTTTTGAGTGAACTCCAGACCCTTTTCAATAATCGAACTGCTGAAAATATCGTGCTGTTCACTGATAGAACGCCAGCCGCTTACAATTACTATTTCTTTCCATCCCCCGATATCGTTCATAAGCATTAAAAAAGCATCGGCTGCATCCTTCTCAAGAAAAATTTTTTTATTACTTACATCTATTGGCTTAAGAATTTTTTTCCCCGTTTCCTTATATGAATAATTGGCGTTGATCAAAATCAGACTTCCTTCAAAAACTCGATCGCTGGGAATAGTAATTGTTTTCATGTTTCCAGTCCCAGTCCGATTATATCTGAAATTAGCTCTTCAAAAGTCATTCCACAGGCTTTGAACATATTCGGAAAACGACTGCCTGAAGTAAAACCAGGAATTGTGTTTACCTCATTGAATACTACTTTTTCATTCATATCAACAAACATATCCACTCTCGCAAAGCCTCGACAGCCTAAAAGCCTGTAGATGTTTTGGGCTGTTTCTTTTATTTCTTGTGCTTTTTCATGTGAGATATCCGCAGGAACTTTTATTAATGATGCTTTAGGCATATACTTGTGCTCATAACTGAAAAATCCTTCTGGAACTCTTATCTCATCAACCTGTCCTATAACAATTTTTCCATTTCCCATCACTGCACAACCAACTTCATATCCCTGAATGTTTTCTTCTGCAACAGCCTGGTCATCGTACTCAAAAGCCTTTCCAACAGCATCGGGCAGTTCTCCGGGGAACCACACCTTGGTAATACCGTATGAAGAACCTGCCCTTAAAGGTTTTATATATAAAGGATAGTGAATCTTTTCTGCATACTCAAAAATTCTTTCTATATCTGTTGCTTTATCAAATAGAAAAGAGGTAGGAACATTTATACCCGCTGCTTTTACCAGCATATGCGCCCGGTACTTATCCATACACAATGCTGAACAAAGCGTTCCACAGCCGATTAAAGGAATACCTAAAAGTTCCAGTAATCCCTGAACCGTTCCGTCTTCGCCGTTCTTTCCGTGCATAATGGGAAAAGCAGCATCTATTTTAAACTTTTCAATCTTATCCTTATTAAAAGCCCATACAGCTTTTTCTGAACGATAGGATGAAAATACTGCCGGAGTACAGTCAATGGAGTTACACCATGTATCGTTAAGTATCTTGTCAAGATCGCCATCAAACTTAAACCAATCGCCTTTTGAAGACACACCTAAGATTACTGGCTGATATCTGCGTTTATCCATAGCACTTATAACAGCATGGGCAGATTTCAACGATATGTTATACTCTGGGGAACAGCCGCCGAATATGACGGCGATACTTAATCTTTCCATACTTTTCTCTTCCTTTCTCACTTATTTTTATTTCAGGCTTAAGAGAGTATCCTATTTCGCATTTGTTACGGTAAAGAACCTTTGAACAGATACATTCTCCTTTGGCAGCTGATATCTTTTTTTGAACTACATCGATTTCTTCAAAAATTTTAGTATTTTCTTTGTAGTAGAAAATTTTTGCGTTTGAAATATCATAGAAGTACTCAGGTTCAACATCCGAAAAAATGCATCCTGTAATGTTTTCTTCGTCAAAATCAATACTTATTTGAAATGATTGATCGGTTTCGTTTCTGACTTTCAGGTCGAGCCACCCTTCCGCAACAGTTGCATCAACTCCTCCGGGCATATCCTCAGAAGTATCCGGAAAATCTTTTTTGCTGTGCCCATGACGCTCTACAATCTTAAGAGGTGTATGCAAAAAAATCCAGAAAAGAAGGTTGCTCATCTGACACATTCCTCCTCCGGGTGATACTTCAAGCTTCCCGTTAACCATAACCAAACCGTCTTTATATGGATTTTTTTTGTCTGCATACCTTATAGCCTTCCAGAAAGAAAAAGTTTCCTGTGGCCTTATAATAAGATTATTTAGCATTTGCGCCGCCAGCTTGAGGTTAAAAACCTTATTCTCCTGATACTGCATATCAAATCCGGTATGATGGTTGTACAAGAGGCTGCTTGCTTCAAAAACCCTGTACTTAAGCTTCTGCTCTGATTTAAAGGATGCATAAGTATTACCGTCAAAATACATTCCCGTATAAAAAAACAGTAGACGCTGTTTTATTCTTAATGGCAGCAGCCAAGGAAACATCTGTGTAATTCTTTTTTTAGGCATATTCTTATTCCTTTCTATATATAAAAAAGTTCCGTCTTGTAAAATAATACCAAGACAGAACTTATGATGCTTTCGGTTTATATGATAAAGTCCTTGTTATTTAATTATGAAAATCATACGTTTTTCTTACAGTCCAGCGGAAGTTTAACCGTAAATACAATACTTTCATCAATACTCTCGGCCGTTATTGTTCCACCGTGCGACTGTACAATCTCTCTGGCAATTGCAAGTCCCAGACCCGCTCCCCCCGTCGAGCTTGAACGAGCCTGATCCAGTCTGAAAAATTGTTCAAAGATGCG
>CALMRR010000009.1 GCA_937871925.1 uncultured Petrotoga sp. | reverse complement strand
AGGATGAAACGTTCAACCCAGAAATCAGAAGAATTGGTATCCCAAGAAAATTTGATTTTGAACCCAAACCACACTGGGAAATTGGCAGTGAATTAAACGGACTTGATTTTGACAGAGGTTCCAAACTTTCAGGATCTAGGTTTACAATTATGAAAGGCGATTTTGCTAGATTAGAAAGATCACTCGGGGCATTCATGATGGATCTTCACTCAACGGAGCATGGTTATACTGAAGTACTGCCTCCACATATGGTCTTAAGAGAAACTATAACAGCTACCGGACAGCTTCCAAAGTTTGAAGAAGACCTTTATAACACAAAAGGGGATGACCTTTTTCTTATTCCTACATCTGAAGTGGCATTGGTAGGCATGCACAGGGACGAGATACTTGAACTGAAGGATCTGCCGGCAAAGTACTGCGGCTATTCTCCATGTTACAGACGTGAGGCAGGAAGCTACGGTAAAGATGTAAGGGGAGTAATACGCCAGCATCAGTTTGATAAAGTTGAGCTTGTATGGCATACAACTCCTGAAAGATCGGCTGAAGATCTCGAAACTCTTACATCGCATGCCGAAAAAGTTTTAAAATTGCTTGAACTTCCATACAGAGTTATACGTTTGTGTAGCGGAGATCTTGGATTTGGGGCTAGCAGAACTTACGATATTGAAGTATGGTTGCCAAGCTACAATTCTTATAAAGAAATATCCTCATGTTCTAATGACGGTGATTTTCAGGCACGCAGAGGAAATATAAGGTTCAGGGATAAAGATAACAAACTTAAGTACGTTCACACTCTTAACGGTTCAGGGCTTGCTATCGGACGAACTCTCGTTGCAATAGTTGAAAATTATCAGACTTCTGATGGAAAAGTCAAAGTTCCGGATGTACTTATTCCATATATGAAAAAAGAGTATATAGGATAAAAGTATGCCTAATGTTTTCTTGCTTGATTCATTCAGCGGAGAGTATGCTTGCCTAAACGAAGAAGAATGTGCTCATCTCCGATCCGTACGGGTAAGAGAAAACGAAGTAATCAATGTAACTGATGGGAAAGGTAAGCTTTTTGAGTGTATCGTAATAAAAATAAACAAGAAAACAGCCGATCTCAAAATACTCAAGATAAAGGACATACATTATTCTTTTCTTCCGGAAATAAACCTTTTTATTGGTGCTTCAAAATGGGATAGGATGCAAATGCTTATTGAAAAAGCTGTGGAACACAGAGTAAGTTCAATATTCGTTTTTAACGGTGAAAAGTCTACTTTTAAGTACGATGATCAAAAAAAATTTCTGAAGTTGATTGCAGAAAGCTCAAAACAATCTTTTTTATGTAATTTTCCTAAGTTTTCTTTTATAAACATAAAGGATATTCCTTTAAAAAATACACTTGTTTTTGATTTCCAAGGAACAAGCTCTTTAAAAGAAGAACTTAAAAAGAAGTTGAATTCATTGAATATAGTTTTTGGCCCCGATACAGGCTTTTCCCAAAATGAAAAGAAATTCTTCCATGAAACCTTTTTTTCTGTAGTGAATTTGGGAAATACTGTTTTTAGATTTGAAACTGCTGCACTTTATGTGTTAAGTTCCATAAATTACGAGTATGAAAGACTACAAAAAAACTATCCCCTTGAATAAAAGGGGATAGCTTTTATTTGAATATTTTTTCAACATAAGGACTTGTACTTGCACGCAGAAGAGCTCCATACGATAACTTAAAATCAATAATATCGCCTACGCGATAGTTTTCTTCACAGTCTGTGATATCAATAATCGTATGGTCACTGCTGGAATGTAGAACCTTAATATTTTTATCCATAGGAGTCATTCCTGAAGAACTAACATCCTGCTCACCTATGGCTAGTATGGCTTTTTTTCTAATTCCATAGTCTATAAACTCATGCTTTCTTCCAAATGCATCATAGCCCGTTTCACCGTAAGGTACAGATGGTTTATCTTTGATCTCTATTATCTCAGCCTCCAGTAATACTGTATCCTGAAGGGTATTGGGAACATTTCTTCCACCAGTTGCATCTGTACCACATACAATTGCTTCACCTATACGAAGATTGGTTATTTCTTTTGGAAGAACACCATCTTCAAGCATTTTGAGAGTAACCGTACTCCCTCCCGAAATATCTCTAATAGTACTCACATTTATTTTTTCTTTTATTTCAACAAGCTTCCTCATATTTTCAACTGTCGGCAAAACTCCGCCAAAACATCCTAAGTTAGTACCTATACCTAAAAGATTTACATTCCCGATACTACAGGCTGTTCTGATTTCTTGTACAGCCTGTTCAAACCAGACTCCTTCCCTTAAATCTCCCATATCCACCATATAAAAGATATCGGGAATTTTTCCTTTCTCACGAGAAACTTCTGATATAACAGTTAGCGTATGAATATCACTTACAAGAATACAATCGGAAACAGATACTGCCTGTTTGAGTTCTGATATCATCGGAATCCTTATAAGCATAGTGTATGCCTGCGGAAAACACGACTTTATTCTATCAAGATTTTTCACTCTCGAATCAGCTATAATCTTAATACCATTTTTTAAAAAGATTTCTGCCAGTTCTAAGCTTCCACAGAGAACTTTGGTTACTCCAGCAATAGAAATACCGTTTTTATTGCAAAAAGAAGCTAAATAAGAGGCATTTTTAGCAATGCTGTCCTTTTGTATATTAAGCCTTGGATACATAAAACACCCCGGTCAGTAAATTTCTTCAAGTTTATTTACTATTGCCTGCACATCGTCAGTTATTATGCAGTCATAGTATCCCTTTATCTTTTCAACCCATTCGGGTTCATCAAAATGCCATAAAGCGATCTTTATATCCTCTTCTTTCATTTTTGCAATAAGATTTTTAAAGGCTTCCACTCCGAAAAACTTTATACCGTCCAAAGGTGCATTTAGAGAGTACAGACCCACTCTTTCATTTACTTTTGATATATCCGAAAGCTGATCCTTGGTATCTACAAGAAGTCCAAGATAAGCATCGCCCTGAAGCTCTCTTAATCTGTAAAGTGCTTCCGGAATAAAAGATGAAAATAAAGTTCTATCAACGGCATTAAAGCTTCTTACTATCTGAAGAGAAGTTTCAACAGCTTCAACATCTTTTATCTCCACATTAATATATGCATCTTCCTTCAGTTCAGCATATACCATATCCAGAGTGGGAATATACTGGTTCATCGGAAGACGAAGCTTTCTTATTTCTTTATATGAAAGTTCCTTTACAATGCCTCTGAGCCCCGATACTCTTTCACAATCAGGATCATGTATCACCACTATACTTCCGTCTTTCGCCTTCCAGACATCAAGTTCAACACCATCCGCACCAAACTCCATTGCTTTCTTAAAAGCCAGTAACGTGTTTTCTGGATATAGCTTCCTATACCCTCTGTGTCCAAGAACGATAACCGGATAATCAGAACTTTTCATATTGAGCCCCCCTAAAAGTTTTTATCTAAAATATTGCATCGTCTTCAGAATTTTTTCTGAATCAACATTCATACCTAAAGATACATCCATACTGTTGGCGCCATGATAATCACTGCCTGCTGTAATGAAAAGATCATATTTAAAGGCTATTTCCTCAAAAAAAACAGTCTCAGAAAAAGTATTTTTTGAATAGAAAACTTCTATTCCCCATAATCCAATCTCTTTCAAATGTTTTATCAGGTTTTCAAATCTTGTTCTTTCAAGATTGAGGTATTTTGGATGAGCTAAAACAGAAACTCCACCAGCAATTGTTATAAGCTCTATGGCTTGTTGAGGAGTTAACCTCTTCTTTCTTACATATCCTGGCCTATCATCGCCTAAATACTTCTCAAAAGCCTCTTCCTTGGTACTAACATACCCTTTATTCTGCATTACCCTTGCAAAATGCGGTCTTCCAATTACATCACCACCAGCCTGAGCAGCAACTTCTTCAAGCGTAATCTCCATACCTAAGCCATTAAGCTTCTCAATCATCAACGTATTTCTATTTATACGATATTTTTTAAGTTCGTCCAACGTTTCAACCAAAAAATTATTCCCCACTGAATAGCCATAACCAAGCATATCAAGCATCGTTGGATATTCACAACTTATCTCTACTCCAGCAACATAATCGACTCCAAAGGATTTTGCTGCTGAAAAAGCCTCCAACTGACCATCAACATTATCATGATCGGTAATAGAAAACATCTGTATTTGTTTATCTTTTGCCATCTTTACAAGTTCTATAGGAGTAAGTGTTCCATCAGAAAAAGTACTATGCGAGTGAAAATCAACAAACAAAATAGATCCTCCAAAAATTATATATATATTAATTATACCTTAATTACGATATTAATTACAATAACTTTTTTAACGTTGATGCAGATAATATTTTTTTCTTTTTCTCACTCTATAGTAACGAGTGATATACATTTTTATAAAAAAAATATTTAGTATGCTTATATGCCATTATATATTATAGATATAAGTTTTTTTATATTTCAAAAAAATAACTTGATATCTAAAGATTTTTGAAGTATAATAAATTCAGAAGATTAAAAGCGGCTTCTTCAAAAACACATTAATCTGAAAATTTATAAATTTTTTATGTACATAAAGGAGGTACTTTATATGGCTGATAAGGAATATGTAGTAGGTATAGACCTTGGAACAACTTTTTCTGCGATAGCCTGGATGAAACCAGACGGCAACGTTGAAGTGATACCAAACGCAGAAGGAAAAAGAATAACTCCCTCAATAGTATCTTTTGGAAAAGACGGTGAAATAATCGTCGGCGAACCAGCTAAAAGACAGGCAATACTTAACGCCGAAAAAACAGTCCGTTCTATTAAAAGATATATGGGCACAGATCATCTGGTAAAGATTGATTCAAAAAACTATACGCCACAGGAAATAAGTGCATTTATACTGAAAAAAATGGTTAAAGATGCCGAAAGTTATCTTGACGGTAAAATTAAAAAGGCTGTTATAACCTGTCCAGCTTATTTTAATGATTCTCAAAGACAGGCTACAAAGGAGGCAGGTGAAATTGCTGGTCTTCAGGTGC
>CALMRR010000008.1 GCA_937871925.1 uncultured Petrotoga sp. | reverse complement strand
CCATTATAATCTCTGGGCTAAAGCTACTCATAGGAATGCCTGTGCCGCTGATACTCGCAATACTGATAAATGAAGTGAACAATAAATATTTCAAAAAATATGTTCAAAGTGTAGTTTATATACCTCATTTTCTTTCTTGGGTAGTCATTGCGGGAATATTTACTATGATTCTGTCACCGGTAAACGGAATGGTAAATGAAATAATAAAAGCTTTCGGCGGTACCCCTGTTTCTTTTATGACATCCACCAAACATTTCAGAGGAGTTCTGGTTGTATCAGAGCTCTGGCGAAGTGCCGGATGGGATTCTATTTTATACACTGCCGCGCTTTCAAATATTGATCCTACTCTTTATGAAGCAGCCAAAATTGACGGAGCAAACCGTTGGCAGCGCAATATATATATAACTCTGCCTGAGCTACTTAAAACAATGATAGTAGTTTTTATACTTAACCTCGGATTTTTCCTAAATGCAGGATTTGATCAAGTATTTAATATGATGAATGACTCTGTTATAAGCGTTGCTGACATAATAGATATCTATGCATACAGGATAGGGCTTCTTAACATGAACTACAGCTACGCAACAGCAGTAGGACTTTTTAAAGGAGTAATAGGAATGATACTCATCATTACTGTAAACAAGATAGCCAAGAAAAACGATGCCGGCGGACTTTACTGAGGAGGGATGAAAAAGATGACAAAAAAAAGTATTTTTCAGCTAATTAATGCAGTACTACTCCTTCTTCTCACCATTACAACCATATATCCATTTGTAAACCTGCTGGCCGTTTCCCTTACCGATGCTAAAGAAATAGCTTATATGACAGGGCTTGATATTATTCCCAAAAAACTCAGTTTTGATGTTTATAAAGCTCTTTTTACAAGCCCGCAGGTTTATAAAGCTTTTTTCAGCAGCATATATATAACTGTTATGGGCACAGTTCTTAATATGGTATTGACTATAATTACAGCATATGCGCTTTCACGGAAAAATTTTTACGGCAAAAAACTTTACATGATATTTCTTATAATACCAATGCTTTTTGACGGTGGACTAATACCTAACTATATGCTTATAAAAAATCTCGGACTCATAGACTCTTATTGGTCAGTCATTCTGCCCGGAACAATCAATGTTTACTATCTTATGCTTTTAAAAAATGTTTTCCAGTCGGTTCCCCAATCAATATACGAAGCAGCAGAAATAGATGGTGCGGGCCATTTCACTATGATATGGAAGATCGCCGTTCCCCTTGCCAAACCGGGAATAATAACCATAGGACTGTTCTATGCGATACTGAGATGGAATGAGTACTTCAAGCCGCTGATATACATTAACAACCCTGATAAATGGCCTTTGCAGGTGCTTTTGAGACAGTTCATAGTAGATTCTGATAAAGGAGCGCTTTTCGGAACACAGACTTTGCTTAATTACTCTTCCGGTGCCACAGCCATTCCATTCAGATCACTACAGGCAGGAATAATAATAATAACGGTTATTCCTATCCTTTTATTGTATCCGTTGCTTTTAAAATACTTTAATAACGTTACTGTCGGAGCAGTCAAGGAGTGAAAAAAATGATAGGGATAATAGGAAGTACGAATATAGATGTGACCTATAATGTGAGACACTTTACACAAGCAGGTGAAACCCAGCGTGCTCTTTCCCTTGAGTATTTTGATGGCGGAAAAGGAGCAAACCAAGCAGTTGCTGCGGCAATTCTTCTTAAAAAAGAAGTATATTTCTGCACATGCTTGGGCGAAGATGAGTATGCAGAAAACTTAAAAACACGATTTGATCTTCTAAACATAAAAGGCCCCGAGACTGTGCCGGAAAGATTTACAGGAAGAGCATTCATAGAGGTACAGTCCGGAGGAGAGAACCGAATAGTAATATTTCCCGGAGCCAATGAAGAACTCACCCCGGATAAAATAGAAAAATTTATGGATAGTTATGGTCAAAATATAGAAATTATGCTTGTGCAAAATGAAATTCCAAAAGAATCAATAAAAAAAGCAATAGAACAAGCCCGCAAGAATAGAAAAACCATAGTATACGATCCTGCTCCCAAAGAAGGTACAGCAGTAGATAGTTTGTATGGAATTGATTTTCTCACACCTAATGAAACAGAATTTGATTATCTATATAATCTTTGCGGAGGAACAGTGGAAAGCAGTATTGAAAAAAAAGCTTTGTGGTTCAAAGAACATACCCAAGTCAAAAATCTTATACTTAAACAGGGAAACAAAGGCTCTCTTTTTATAGGAGAAGACAGAAAGATAATAGTTACTCCTGCTTTTAAAGTCAATGCAGTTGACAGTACGGCTGCTGGGGATATCTTTAACGCAGCCTTCGCAGTGAAGTATGGATTAAGTAAAAACATAGAAGAAAGTCTTGTTTATGCATCTGCTGCATCTGCAATTTCAGTTACAAGAAAAGGTGCACAGAGTTCAATACCGACTGACCAGGAAGTAATAAAACTTATCAGATCCCATACATAAAGTATGGGATCTTTTTAAACCAAAATGAAAAAAAAGAAAAACCTTTTTCAGAAAGGATTTTCCGCAAAAAAAGACTTAAAAAAACCATCTGAATTCACGCACAAGTATGATTAAGTTAACCAAAAAGCAATTGACAAAGGAAGGGAGAGATGGTAATATATATAACCGTGCCGCGAGAAAAGCACGAAACGAAAAAAAGATAGTTCATTGAAAAGTGGATAGAGGAAGAAGAGAAAGACCAAAAGAAGAAAGAAGCAACAAACTGAAAGACAGGATTGGATGAAGGGTTTGATCCTGGCTCAGGGTGAACGCTG
>CALMRR010000007.1 GCA_937871925.1 uncultured Petrotoga sp. | reverse complement strand
CTATGGCACTTCATGACCTTGGGTATCTGCCATTCGAGGAACCTTTTTCCTCTTTCAGGGGACACGGACTTATACTCAAAGACGGTGCAAAGATGAGCAAGTCCAAGGGAAATATGATAAATCCCAATGATTATTTTGAGACGCATGGGGTAGACTGTCTCAGAACGTATCTCATGTTTATGGGTAATTTTCTTGAAGGCGGCGATTTCAGAGATTCAGGAATGGATGCTATTCAAAGATTTCTTAACAGAGTATGGGATATTGCTGCTCTTCCTGAAGGAAAATGCAGTGACTCCGTAAAAGCTAAGATGGCTCAAACTATAAACAGATTCAGCTATTCAATAGAAAATATGAAGTATAATGCTGCAGTTGCCTGTCTTATGGAGTTCAGCAATGAAGCAATAAAAGAAAGCTGCATGGAAAGGTCTGTGGTAGTTGATCTGGCAAAGATGCTTGCTGTATTTGCACCTTTTATTGCTGAAGAGATATACTCTATGAAAGGCGGTAAAGGAACTGTACTTAACGCTGGTTTTCCCGGTGGATACGATAAGTATCTCGAATCTGCCAGTATAGATCTTCCTGTTCAGATAAACGGAAAAATGCGCGGTATTGTCAGTGTCCCAAAAGGATTAGAAAGCGATGCGCTCTTAAATATGCTGAAAGAAAATGACAGATTCCGTTCAATTCTGGAAAAGCCTGTAAAAAAAGTAATTCTGGTTAAAGACAAGATACTGAACATAATAATGTAAAAAACTCCCTGAGAAGATCTCAGGGAGTTTCTATTATCTTAGAACTTTCCTTTTGGGCTTACTACTATATCGAAAACAACTATATAATTATCTGCTGGTCCCATGTCAAAAGGAACATTAATATCTCCGGCAATAAGGAATTCAGGACCTAAGATTGTTCCGGTTGGATTGCCGTTAAGTCTTGAGTTTCCCTTAAGACTTGTAACGCCTGATCCGCTTAATGTATATCCTGAAGCAGGAATTGCATCAGCTATATCTTTTGTGAAAGTATACCCGCCTTCTGGAAGTTTTGTCAACTGGTTGAATTCCACAAGTTTTAAACCGCTTACATTATCGCTTATATTAACTTTATTGGTAGGAGCATAAATGTTATCCTTGGCTACTGCAATGTCTACAAGACCGTTTGAAATAACTGCAATTGCTCCGAAGATCTGGTCTTTTACAAGTCCCGGTTTGGTGAGAACTATATCGGATGAAATAAGATTAGCTCCTTCCTTAAGACCTCTTGCACTGTTAAGAGTTGCTCTGTCAATGAAATTACCTGAAATCCACTGCATTATCTTTACATTAACTGTTTTGTTGGTAAGCTCAAGGTTAGTTCCGTTAAGAGCGTGCTGATAAGCTGGGTCGTTAATTCCGTTGTAAGTTGGGTACGCTGCAAATATTCCGATAGCTAAAACCAGAGTCACAATAACTGCCATAAGTTTTTTCATAATCCGACACCTCCGGGTATCAAGTTTTATTGTTTTCTGATAAAAGGATACCCTGAATGTGTTAACGATCAAGCAGATATATTACGAAATAAAAAAATTATAATTAAGATAAAGTAACATAAAACAAAGTTAGTTACCAAAAAGTTACTTTGATTCTTGGATATACTCCCAAGCCAAACGTGAGTACTCGGTTGCATGATCTTTTAGCTCTTTTCTGTGGGATGCATCAAACTCCTTTTTCTTTGAAGCCGGTATGCCGGCATAAAGTTCATCCGGTCCCATAACGTTTTTTTCCTTGACAATACTTCCCGCAGCAATAACCGTTCCGGACTTTATGACAGCGTTATCCAAAATTATGGCTCCCATTCCTATTAGTACATCATCTTCTATGCTGCAGGCATGTACAATAGCGTTATGTCCTACAGTAACATTCTTTCCTATCTTCACGGGTGCGTTTTCGGCGGTATGAACCGTACAGTTATCCTGAATATTTGAATTTTCTCCAATTTCAACCGGCGCCATATCTCCGCGTACAACACAGTTGAACCATATGCTTGCTCCGTCCTTGATCTCAACATCTCCTATTATAATTGCTCCCGGAGCTATGAAAACATTCTTTCCTATTTTTGGTTCTTTATCCTTATACTTGAGTATCATCTGATTCCTCCTTTTTTTCTTTGAAGATAAGTGTAAAGGTGCTTCCGGAATTTACCTCTGATTCTACTTCTATATCTATGCCGAGTTTTTCGGAAATTTTTTTGGCGATGGAAAGTCCAAGACCATGTCCGCCTTCATTTCTTGAAAAGCTTCCTTTATAGAATCTATCAAATATCTTATCAAGTTTTTCTTTTTCTATACCTATACCATAATCCCTTATACTCAAACGGTTATCTCCGAATGAGATGTCTACCTGCTTTTTTTCAGAGAACTTCAGTGCATTGTCAATAAGAACTTTAAGAACTATGGAAAGATACTTCTCCGAGGTCAGTACTTCAAAGGGCTGTCCGTATGTGTTTATATTTACGGAATTTTTATCGTATATATCAGTAACATCTTTTACTACCAACGAAAGATCTATAACTTCCATTTCCATGTTATAGTCCGGTTTACTTAGCAGAAGAAGCTTTTCAACAAGATCCTTGAGGTACTCTGTTGACTTTTCAAGACTTTGGATGGATTCGTTTAGTATGGCTTCGTCTTTAAGTCCCCAACGCTTTAGCATGGATATATATCCGGATACCGTTGTAAGAGGAGTACGTAATTCATGAGAAACATCCGATACAAATTGTTTTTGTGTTTCATATCCGTTTTGCAGTCTTTGAAGCATGGAGTTGAGCCTGTCTGACAGAATCTGAAATTCTAGTGTCTCTTGTTGCGGGATCCGTTGTTCAAGAGATTCTACATCTATTTTTGAAATCTGTCTGGATATGTGTATTACAGGTCTTAAAGTTCTGACTGCAAGTACATAGGAGATAAAAAGCCCAAAAAAAGATCCGAAGATTATCATCATGACGGTAACGTAGTCAAAGGTCTCTATAAAGGCTGTATACTCAAGAGAAGGTCCGCCTATGGTCAGAATGGAGTTTTCAAAAACAATGAACTTGACAAAAATAAAGTATATTCCGTTAAACTTGTATATGGATGGTGGATTTGAGAGGTTAAACTTTTTGTCTATTATTTTGTAAGGATCGCTGAGAACCTTTCCGTCTATTATTACAATCTTTCCGGAAGTGAGATTTTTGGTAATGCTGTTGGTGGTTTCGATATTTTCAAGAAAGTTTAAGAGATCCTGCGGAAGAAGCTTGTCAACGTCATAAACTCCCTTTGATCTTGGAGGACTAACCTGGTTTATGAAAATTTTGCTGTAGGTTTTCACGGATTCATTGGCAACAATTACCCTCAGGAAAAGGGAAACATATACCACTACAAATACCATGGCGACTGTGAAAATTATTGTAAGTCTTAAAACGGAACTTATTTTGTTATTGTTCAATCTCCCTGATGACGTAGCCAACACCTCGCACGGTTTTTATATAGTCGGAACTGTCCCCGAGCTTTTTACGGAGGTAGTTTACATAAACCTCAACAACGTTGAGATTTTCATCCTCGCTATATCCCCATACTTCTTCCATAATCTTCTCCTTGCTGACCACAAGATCTTTGTTAATAACAAGGAGCTTTAATATGTTGAATTCTGTAAGACTAAGATGAATCTCATTTTCATTTACAAAGACCTGCATTTTCTCAGGGTATATTTCGATACTGCCTGCTTTAAGCAGTTCCTTTGACTTTCCGAGTCTTCGTAACAATGATTTTATACGAGCAAGAACCTCTTCTATCTCAAAAGGTTTTACCACGTAGTCATCGGCGCTTTTCAGTCCGTGGACTCTGTCTTCAAGCTCTCCCTTGGCTGTAAGCATTATTATTCCAACATCTTTATCGTAGTCTCTCACAGCTTTTGCAACTTCAAAGCCATTCATTTTGGGAAGCATGATGTCTAATAATATCACATCAGGCTTAAAATTTTCATAGAACTGTACGGCCTGTTCTCCGTCGTATGCAATCTTTGTATTATAGCCCTCGTGTGAGAGCTCAAGTTCCAGAAGCCTTGCTATAGATTTGTCATCTTCGACTATAAGAATATTAAACATATCTCCTCCTATTCAAAAAGACACCCCATCCGGGGCGTCTTTTAAAACTCAACTGTAGCAAATGCTGCTATTTTATACTTTAAGTCAAGACCTGCCTGTGCCTGAAATGTCAGAGGCAAGAGTATATCTGCCTTGACGTTTATAAATGCATGAGGTCTTATAGTGTAACTGTTGGGCATAAGGTACGAAAAATCAACTCCTCCTCCAGCTTCAAGATACTTGAGAAGACCGTAATCCTGCAATATACTCCAAGCAACGGAAAGATTGTATTCCAGACCGGTAAAAGAAGGTGAGATCTCAGATTTTTCAAAACTAAGCATAGTGTTAAGCAAGAACTCCCCGTAAAGGCTAAAAGAATCGATATTTTGTGTTTCTCCTACTCCTGCTCTCATATAAACTTTTCCTTTATTGTCTGCTGTCAAAGAGATTATTCCTTGAAGATCGGATACTATCGAATTCACAAAGTTAAGGCTGAAATAATCTTTAAAATCATATAAGAACGAGATACTTCCAGAGTTCATATTGACAGAAGAATAAAGACATGGCTTAAGAGTCTGATCCAAGGATATCCCGACACTTACGCTTGCGTAATTTCTTGCATCTTTGGAAAGACTTACCTCAAGCTTGGGCATGAGGTTGAACGAAACTACGTAAAATTTACCGCCTATAACGTATGTTGCATATATAGGTTCATTTATGTTTTGGGCGGTGGTCATAACACCGGAACTTTCTCCCGATGTGACTATTTCAGTTGATATGTTGAATTGATTTTTATCTACAGCAACTTTGCCTTTAAGAGTGCTAAAATCCTTAGTAAACTCAAACTGGGCACTTTTATCCATCTGCAGATATCCTATCTCAACAAGCGTAGTAAGCCTGGTAAAGTTTCTTGTGAGAAAGTTAAGGGAGTTGGCGTATTTTATGGGAAAATCAAAGTAATTCAGTTTCTGTATAGCTGTGAAGGCGCTCTGGGATACAGAGTATACGTTATATATGAAGGTATATCCTGTTCCGAGTTTATCCAGCTGGCTTATGATATCAATAGCCTTCTGGGCAACCTGATCTTTACCGTAAACCACTATAAAATCGGCTCCCTCTATATACTTTACTCTTTCACCGAACTGGTTCAGTACATCTTTTATGTAATCCGTTGTGATGTTGTCAAGTTTAACAACATTTGGCTTGTTTAGAAGAATTGAAATTTCAGATGGTGTATCAAGAGAGCCTACTACGTATATTCCTTCGGCAATCTTTTCATAGTCGTATGGAGTACCGTAAAGGATAAGCTCCAGGGCAGATTCAACGCTTATGCTCATTAAAGTCATAGTTACCTTGCCTTTGACTTCGGGCCCGACTATTATAGTGACTCCCTGGGATGTGGCTATCTGGTCTATTGCGTTGGATATCTCAGTTTCGTAAAAACTTATATCAAATGCATATGTTATGCAAAAACTCAGTACTATCATAGAAATGAGGATCAGCTTTTTCATTGGATTTCACCACCGCTTGCATGGCAGTTAACCAGAAAGATTAGCTGCTGTTCTACTTCTTTCTCTATCTTGGACTTGAAAAACATTCCTATTCCGGGAATCTTTGAAATAAGGGGAACTCCTATTTCAACTTGTGAAGATGTGGAGTAGTTGAAAGAACCTATGGTTCCTTCCTGGTCAAGATTAAGTATAAAATCTGTCGTGAGTTTGTTGGATATTATTGAATTGCTTTCTTTTTCAACTATTCGACGGTCTTTAAGCTCAATATCAGCATTTATCCTGACTTTTTTTCCTGTCATCAGGAAAGGAACAATTTTTATGTTGAAACCGGTATAGTCATTTTCTTCTTTTGTAAGCTTTAAAGGATCTATGAGCTTTCCGGATATGGTTCCGGACATTCCGGAGATGACACTCAATTTGGCGTTTGCCACAACCTGGGCTTTACCTTCTGTTAGGGCTTTGTTCAGAACAAGGGAAAAGTTTTCATTGCCAAGATCAAAGATCATTTCCAGTAGATCATCATAAAAATAAAGACCTTTTTCGCTATTTCTTGTATATTTCGCAGGAGAAGCCTTATTGTAGATATTGAGTTCATCTATTCCCCATTTTCTGAAGACTTCTGTGTCCAGCTGTACAACTTTTACCTCTATAATCATTTCAGGACGGCCCATGTCAATCTTACGTATAGCATTGGCAATAACGCCTGCAATTTTGGGAGGAGCATTTATCACCACTAGACTCTGATCCTGTTCTGAAAATGAAACAAACTTCTGAAGATACCTTGGAAGAAGTTGAACTAGGTTTTTGGCGTTAAGATAACGTGTTTTCATGACAAAGGTATCGTTGAGGTGTATGGATGTACCGGAAGATGGATCCGGAACTCCTACAAGATAGTAATCCTCAATCTGTTTATAAGCATATCCAAAAGGCATAAGAATCATTTCAAGTGCTTTGGTAAAAGGCTTGTCTTTTATTTCTACCGTTACATAACCAGCTATATTCGGGTCCAATAGAATTGTAGTTTCAAAATCCATAGAAAGGTTTGAAATGGCTTCTCGGATATCGGTCTGGAAAAAAGAGTAGTTAGCCAGATCCTGTGCCTGTACTAGACCGCAAAAAAATATAACCAGAAATAGTCCAGTTAATTTTTTCATTAAATCACTCCCAAAAAGGTAGTTTATTTTACCTTGAAGTCAAGACTTTCCTGTTTGGTTATAGGATTGCCTGCAGTATCCGTTCCCATGGTATGGATTATCTGGACTGTAACTTTATCAACAGTATCTTCTAGAGCAAGATCATAATTCAGAGTAACTTCTGTATCAGGATATATATAGATATTCTGATATGGCTTGGTACTTTCTCCTACCATCTGGTTTGTCTGACTGTTGAACTTATATACAAGCATATCGTACTTTATTCTTGAGTTGCCTTCATTTTTAAGTTTTAAAGATATATGGGCAGTGGTTTTATCTTCTGAAAGAGTAACCTTCTTTTCGCTTACGGTCATTGTATAATTGTTCTCGCCAAAATCTACGATAATAGGTACCTGAATATTCTTTACCAGAGTCTTTTCTGAAAGTTTACCGCTGGCATCAAGGTTAAGATAGCCGTAGTATTCGCCATTAAGTGAATCAAGTGCTGCTCTTCTGTAATCAAAAGTAAGAGTAACGGGACTCGATGAGCTGGCAAAAGCCCGTGAAAGAATATCTCTGGTAGTTCTAAGAGTAACATATTTTGAATCCATAAGCCTAAAATAGCCTTCAACACCGGCAAAAGCAGAAAAATCATTAACTAGAGAAGGAGTTACCGTTGCATCTATGTAATCGCTGTTTACAATAAGAACATTGGCATTGACGGGATTTACCTGTACTCCCCTTGAAGAAGCTCTTTTGTCAATTTTCACATATAGTTCTTTTGGATCTGTTGAAAGAAGCAATGTCTTTCTGCTCTGTTCTATTTCAGCAGGTACTACGAGTTGGGTCTGAAAGTTGGTTTTACCTTTGTAAAAGTCCTGGTATCCATAGTCCATAGCAAACTGAACTTGGTATGTTCCGGGAGGTATTACTCTGTCAATGTTGAAAACCAGAGTTCTTGTTTTTTTAGGAGATACGAACTCACTGTCATTAGTATCTATATTGAGGGAAGCAACGATTTTTTTCATAGAATCAGATTTTATATCAATTCTTCCCCAAACTGAGGCTATCCAATCACTAGGATTAGAGATCTCAAGTTCCAGACGTATACCCTTAAGTTCTTCTGCCTCTTTTACAAGATCTGCTTTTGAAGAGTTTACAAAGGTCTTTTCTTTGTTGCCCTGTCCTGATACAATAAGCTGGACTACTCCAACATAATTTATCCTGTAGGCTACCTGACCGGTAGTTATAGGAGAAGCGGAGGTGAAGGTAAATGAGGCAAAGTAACTTCCCGCAGCATTTGAAGGAATCTTTACTTTGAATTTTTGTATCGATTTTTCACCAGGGAGTATTCTGAGTTCATTTGGTACGGTAATCCAACTTACGAATGACCTTTCATAGCTATCGTCATAGATCCATCCCTTTCCTGCCGGATCAATGTAAACACCTTTAGTTATTATTGAAATAGTTTCGGGTGAGTTGGTAGTGTTTGAAAGAATAAACTCAATTTCTTTTTCTTCATTAGGGTTTGCTTGTATGGTCTGTATCAGCGGCTGAACCATAAAACCAAAGACTGCCGCTGAAATGTAGGTAAAAAACAGAATGAAAAGTAACTTTTTCATTTATATGCCTCCCCTCGCATTATTTATTTACATGATTATTGTATCATAAAAACCATCTCAAATAGCATAAAAATTAAGGGGCTTGCGCCCCTTTTTTAGTATGTTTTATCAAAAATAATAATCAGGTTCAAAAGTTATGGTATAGTTTATTACTGCACCGTTTCTATCTGTAGGAGTAAAGTTTTTGTCAATGTTGAATATAGCTTTTATATCAAACGAATGAGACTTTACCGCTTCGATTCTGTCCAAAGTAGCTAAAGCACTTGTTTTTCCGGGAACAGGATTGAAATATTTTGATTCTATGCTTTCTTTGGGGATTATACCTACTTGGGTTATTGAGTTGACAATTCTATCTGAATCTGAACTGCCGCTAGATTTTATTTCAAGTTTTATCCGCAAAGTGTTATTTGAATGTACATTAAACGTTCCAAGAAGCTCTCCTTTTCCATCGGCGCCCTGCCACTGTTCGGCATAGTACTGGAATCTCAATTCGCTTACCGGATCAATGCTTGCCCTGATCCACTGATAAACATAAACTGTTACAGAAGCCTGTAAAGTAGCATCTGTATTAGACCGAAACTGTTCATGCGGCTTGTCAATAATAGGATATGTAGTATTGGCGAAAAGCCCTATTGCCATTAAACTGATCAACGATATCAACAGAATAATTTTTTTCATAAGCCACCTCCATAAATTTTATTTTCTGTCTAAATCTTATACGAGGTGTGTAAACAATCAAGCGTTTTTATTGCATGATAAAAACAAAAAAGTTACAATTTTATTTCTGAAGAATATTTCTTTTACATTCTGTCATGTTTGATTTTATACATAAAAAGATACTTTTCCAATGGAATCTGCTCCGGTCTGAGAAGCGGATCGATGCCGCATTGTGAAAGAAGATCTGTAGGATCATCAAAAATAGGTTTAAGATTGTTCTTAATATTCTTTCTTCTCTGTGAAAAGCATACATGGATAAATCCGAAAAACTCTTTGTCATCCGGGCTAAACCCTCTGTAAGGGCTCATAGAAACTACCATGGAATCAACTTTAGGAGAAGGAATAAACTCAGTGCGAGGAACTATAAACTCTTCTTTCACTTTGCAATAGTACTGCACAAATATGCTCAAAGGACTATAATTCTTTCCTTGTATTGCGGTCATACGTTCTCCAAACTCTTTTTGAACCATTAGTACTGCTTTTTCAAAGAGAGGTCCGGATGAAAATATTTTTTGAAGAATAGGGGAGGATATGTTATACGGAATATTGGCTACATACTTAACTTTTGCAGGATGTACTGTCAGATCGGCCCTAAGAAAGTCCTCAAAGAGTATTTGCACATTTTTGAAATTGGAAAACCTTTCGGTAAGAAGCTCCTTCAATGCCAAATCTGCTTCGTATGCAATAACTTTGGCTCCGCTTAAGGCAAGCTTTTCTGTCATGGTTCCGGCCCCCGGTCCTATTTCGATAACTGTTTCATCTTTATTTATAAGAGCCGTATCAACTATCTTTTGTACTATCTCATCAGAGTTTAAAAAGTTTTGTCCGAATGATTTTTTGAGATGAAGTCCATACTTTCTTATCCATTGCAAAGTATTCATTGTTTCTCCATTTTTCTTATAGTATCTACAAAAGCAGAGAATAATGGTCCGGGATTTCCTACCTTTGATTTAAGCTCCGGATGATACTGCACACCTATAAAAAAAGGGTGATCCTTTAGCTCTACAACTTCTACAAAATCCGATACTCCGCTTACGATAAGCTTTCCGGGTTCATTTTTTTCAGCTGTGGTAAATAGTTCTCCGAATTTTTCCATATTTACTTCATACCTGTGTCTGTGCCTTTCATGAATTATTTCTTCACCATATATATCGAACACTTTTGTATTTTTGAAAAGCCTGGTCTCCTGAGACCCAAGTCTCATTGTGCCTCCGAGTTTCAAAATTTTCTTCTGTTCTTCCATAATATCTATAACCGGATACTTAGTATCCGGATCAAACTCTGTTGAATTAGCCCCTTCAAGTCCTGCAACATTTCTTGCATACTCAATGACCATTGTCTGTAATCCCAAACAGATGCCGAGCAATGGGATCTTATTTTCCCTTGCATACTTTATGGTATTTATCTTGCCTTCGGTTCCGCGCCTTCCGAAACCTCCCGGTATAATGATACCGCTGAACCGTTCAAGAAGTTTTTTAACTTCTTCTTCGCTTTTGTTCTCAAGTAATTCGGCATCGATGAGCTCCGGTTTCTTGGCACCGCAAAGAAAAATACTTTCCAAAATGCTTTTATAAGCATCATCTGTTCCAAGATACTTTCCTATAAGAGCAATTTTTAAATCATCGAATACGCGCGGTGGATTCCATGAGAATTCATCTGAAACTTCGATCTTTAGTTTCTGTGAAATAAGCCTATGGATATTTAGGTTATGAAGCTTTTCGGGTACTTCATATATGTTGCCCAGATCAGGGAGATTTATTACGTAATCTTTTGCCACACCGCCGAAAAGAGAAACTTTGTCCATACTCTGACGGTCGATCTCACTCTCTGTCCTTACAACTATCATGTCCGGCTGTATTCCTATCTTTCTCAGAGTCTGAATAGACTGCTGAGTAGGCTTGGTTTTAAACTCATTGGTAACCTTTAGGAAGGGAACATAAGTTACATGGATAAACATAAAATCTTCCCTGCCCGTTTCTACGGAAAGTTCTCTTACCGCTTCCAGAAAAATTTCAGCCTCGATGTCGCCAACAGTTCCCCCGATCTCAATGATCAGAAGGTCTGTATCAATACTTTTAATACGGCTTTTGACTTCATTCGTGACATGCGGAACCATCTGGACGGTGCCTCCCAGAAACATTCCTTCCCGTTCTTTTTCAATAACGTATTTATAGATCTGTCCTGCAGTAATATTGTTGCAGCGTTTCATATTAATGCCGGAAAATCTTTCATAATGACCCAGATCAAGATCTGCTTCGTATCCGTCATCGGTTACGAATACTTCTCCGTGCTGGTTGGGATTCATAGTTCCGGCATCAACATTGAGATAAGGATCAATTTTTAAACTGCTTACTTTGATTCCGGCTTCCTTCATTATGCGGGCTATTGAAGAAGATACCACACCTTTTCCGATTCCGCTTAGAACTCCTCCGGATACAATAATGTACTTCTGCGCCATACTTTTCACCTCGTGTTTATTTATGCCTGATGGGGGCCCGAAAATTTCAAATAAAAAAGGGGAGCAAGGCTCCCCCGAATTCTCGGTTATTCTTCGTCGATGT
>CALMRR010000006.1 GCA_937871925.1 uncultured Petrotoga sp. | reverse complement strand
TCTAAGTTCTGTAATATCGGTAGTATATAATACTCTTTTGTTGGTACTTCTTTCTTCGAAACTTAAAAGAAAAATAGGTCTCAGACTGGGGTGATTTTTTTGGAAACTGATTCATTTGAAAAAGAAAGCCTTCTCTATGAAACTGCATTAAAAGAATTTTCCGAAAAGGGATATAAAAATGCTTCGCTTAACAGTATTCTCAAAAATACTGGAATAAGTAAAGGAACTTTTTACTATCACTTTCAAAATAAGGAAGAGTTATATATATGCCTAGTGAGAAAGGCACTTGAAATAAAAAAACAACTTTTGGAGAAATCCTTTTCAGAAAATGGACTGGAATGCGATATCTTTCTCTTGCTCCAGATGCAAGCGGAAACCGTAATCGAATATGCTTTCAATCATAGATTATTTTATGATTTTTCGGTAAGCTTTGCAAAAGAAAAAGGAAACAGTATATATGAAAAAGTTATGAATAGTTTTAAACCAGAAATAGATAAAACCTTTAGCAAAATAATAAATATAGCGGCAGAGTCAGGTACTCTGCGCGACGATATTCCGATGGAGGTACTTGAAAGATCCCTCAAATACTTTTTTACCAATCTTAGTGATATTCTGGAACTGTTTTATGAGGTAAAAGATAAGAAAAAGTTATTAGAGTATTATAAAAGTTTTATAGAAATACTAAAAAACGGTATGAGTAAGCACTGAATAATAATACCCTAATCACGGAGCTATGACTTAGGGTATTATTTATTTTAAAGAGCATTTAGAAGACCTTATATACTTTTGGGTTTTTTAGAAATTGCCAAAAGATCATAAGCTATCTTTTCCAGCCGATCGGAAAGTTTTCTGTTTCTATTCTGTCCAGCTTTAATAGCTTTTGAAGTACCGTATCCGGAACATTCTGCCCTGTCAAAGCATTCAACATAATATTTTCAGGTATTGTTCTTTCAAGAAGATAGTCAGTTGATACATTAAAAATATCTGCAATCATCAGCTAAGTTCTGTGCATAGGTGCAGAACGGCCTGTTTCATATGCAGATATGTTTTTTCTGGTGGTGTTAATCTTCTTAGCAAGTTGTTCCTGAGTCAAATTATTTTTCTGTCGGAGTTCCTTTAACTTATCACTAAACATATTTACCGCCTTTTTAATTTTTATACTATTATAAATAGCATAAAAATAAATCAATGTAAATTCGAAATCATAGCTTTGTTAAATAAAAAAGCTATTTTTTAGCTCAAAAAGATGATAAAGTTGATTATGATCAAGAAAAATTAAAATTAATTAGTTAAAAAATATTTTCTGTATAAATCAGATTTCTTTCAGTAGCTTTGAAATTTCTATAAGCTCAACACCGATTCTCTCAAGCTTTTCAGGAAGCCTTTGGTTATGTATTCTTTCGAGTTTCAAAAGCTTCTGTTTGATATCGTACGGTATTTTATCAACGTTTTCTTTTTGTATGGTCCTTACTTCAGACAACCCCAAAAGATAGTCAATTGATACATCAAGTGTCTTTGAAATATTAAGAAGCGTTTTTGCATCCGGAAGGTTAAATCCATTTTCTATCCTGTAAACACTGTTTCCTGCTATATTTATAAGTGCTCCAAACTTTTCTCTTGATAAACCTTTTTCTTCCCGTAAATTTTTTATTTTTTCGCCAGTATTCATGTATTTTCACCCCGTTACAATTATACTCCGGTTTCTACTTTTATGTAGAATTGAAATAATTAAGTTATTATAAATTTACTGTTTTTATTTGACAATACCACTATTACGTATTAAGATATTGGTAGGCTAATATAAAAATGTTGTTATAAATATGTTGAAGTGAGGGGATATAATGACAGTATTTAAAAAGTTAAGACTTGAGAAAGGACTTACTTTGGAAAAACTTGCCCGAGAGCTTAAAACTTCATACAACACTATATGGCGTATTGAGAGCGGATATTCGAGCATGCCCAGCTTGGATCTACTCTTAAAATATGCAAATTTTTTTGAAGTGAGTGTTGATTATCTTTTATGAAGATCAGACAGCATACTTCCCACCAAATAAAAAACAGTATTCTTAAAAATATCAAAAAGAATACTGAAGTTTAATTATACTAGCGTATTTAAAACAGTCATATGTTTGCACCATTAACAATGAGGTATCGAGCAATTTTTATATCTCTCTTCTCTAAAACCTTTTCTTTATAAATAACCATCACAAGAGGTGCAAAAAGCATGGAAGATTTTATGTCTTACGTGAATTATCAAAGAATTAATGAATGTATCGAACTGTTAAGCATTATGACAAAACTTCCACTGGGTATTATGGACTGCTCGGGAAAGTTACTTTTCAGCCACGGCATAAAAGGAATAATAATCGATAATATTAATATGTCTCTTCAGGAAAACTTTTTACTTTCGGAGTATAGCTTTATCCCCGGTGAAAAAAGTAGAGTTTGCCTTCTTCCGATAAGTAACGGGAAAAAAATACAGGCTTATCTCGTCTGCATTATAAGCGAGGAAATAGAAAGAGATACCGTAAAAAAAGTAAAGTTTTTAGAGTACTTAAGAGATTTTATCTCTTGCAATCTTTTTTGTAAAAGAGAACAGAATGAGATGAACAATCAGTTCGATTTTATTTTTGAAACAGATACCTGTCTATCTGAAAAAAAACGTTTAGCACATGACTATAAAGAACAGAATTTTAGATTGTCTTATTTTGATAGCTTACACAATTGCATGCCTAACAGAAATTATCTGAAAGTATTCGGAGAAGAACTAACTCATTGCTCAAAACCCTTTACTTTGCTTTATCTTGACGTGTCGGATATTAAAGTAGTAAACGATACCATCGGTTATGAAACGGCAGATGTATGGCTAAAGCAAACTATGGAAAAATTAATGGGCAGCATAAACTCTACTGAAAGGGTTTTCAGATGGAAAGATGATGCATTTGTGTTTATACTCGAAAAAACGGAACTGCTATATATTCAGAAAACGGCAGAGAGACTTCTTAATATAGTTGAAGAGTCATTTGAAATATCTGGCGTAAAGATAAGAATTTTAGGGTACATAGGTGCTGTAGCATATCCTGAAGATGGTACGTCGCTTGAAGAACTTATCAGAAAAGCATCTGTTGCTGTAAGAACATCTCAGATTAAAGGAAACAGAAAGTTTAACTATTACGACGAAAAGATGGCAAAAAAAATTATTGAAAAACTGGAAATAGAAAAAGATTTTGAAAAAGCACTTTCAGAAAAAGAATTTTTTTTATGTTATCAGCCTGTTTTTGATGCTAAAAATAATGTCCTGTACTGCTTTGAAGCTCTTATAAGATGGAAGCATCCTGCTAAAGGCGTTTTGTTCCCGGCAACGTTTATTCCGGTTGCCGAAGAAACGGGTTTTATAGAAAGTATAGGTGGATGGGTAATTGAAGAAGTTTTTGCAAAGGTACAGGAGCTAAGCAAGCTTGGATACGATAATCTTAAATTTTCAATAAATATATCTGCCAGACAACTGGGAAACAGAAAGTTTTTGGAGTATACTAAACTCTGTATGGAAAAATACTCAATAAATCCTGAAAATATTATTCTTGAAATAACAGAGACGGTTATGATCAATGGTTTTTCAAATAACATTAACGAGATCTTTTTCCAACTTAAGAAAATGGGGTTTAAAATTGCACTTGATGACTTCGGTTCTGGATATTCAAGCATAAGTTATCTCAAAAATATTCCTGTTGACATAATAAAAATCGATAAAATTTTTATAGATAAGATATCTGAAGAAGGTATAGAAAAACTTTTCATAAAAACAGCTTTAGCAATAGGTGAAAAGCTAGGAAAACAAATAATAGCAGAAGGAGTTGAATCTGAAAAACAAAAAAAACTGCTCTT
>CALMRR010000005.1 GCA_937871925.1 uncultured Petrotoga sp. | reverse complement strand
ATATATATGATACTATAGCAGACAGCGGCGGAGGGCCTGAAGAAGACTTGATAAAGCAGGAGAATGCAGTTTACCTGAGAAAGCTTGTGGAAAGCCTTCCGGAAATTTATAAGACCGTAATCATACTATATTATTTTGAAGACTTCAGTCCTCAGGAAATATCGGAAATAGTCGGAGTCCCCAAACGTACCATAGAGACCAGGCTTTTCAGGGGAAAGAACCTGTTGAAGCTTAGAACGGAAGAGTTGATTTGTGGAGGTGAACAAAATGTGCTGCTATGAAAATAGAGGAATGCTTCATGAATATGCGGCGGGAAAGCTTAGCGAACTGGAAAGCTATGCTGTGGCAAGGCACCTTAAGTCCTGCGACAGATGCAGAAGAGAACTGGCGGAAATTAAGGCGCTGAAAGTATTCCTGAAGTCAGGTTTTCAGGAAAGTATCATACCGCCAATAGATTTGAAATCCTCCATTATGTCCTCTGTAGATCTCAAAAGGTACAAAAAATCATACAAAAATACCCTTGGGGAAATGGCCAACTTGGGAATGAGCCTTGTTGCAGCAGGTTTGATACTCTTGATTCTGAGTACAGCTCCAAAAGATGGCCTGGTACGTGTACAGAATGAGTTGTATAATACCGGGGGAAACATCACCCAGAGGATCTCTCAACCCTTCAGCTCAATAAATGAGCGAATAGACAAGCTGACAAACAGTATTACTCAGCTGGACGGGATTATGGGCAGGATAGAAAGAGAAAAAGAGGGAGGAAAATAAAATGAATTGTAAATATCATAAAAACTCGGAAGCGAAATTCATCTGCGATAAATGCAAACAGCCGATTTGCGAGGAATGCTCCGTTGATGTAAATGGAAATAAGATATGCAGCAGCTGCATTCAAAAGTCGCTGTTCTCAGAAAACAGACAGTATCAAAAAAACGGCTTCTTTGCAAATCTTGCATTTTTCTGTTTTGCTGTAGTTCCCGGAGCAGCTCAAATGTATATGGGCCTTTTCAAGAGAGGTTTTCAGCTGATGTTCGGTTTCATTTCGGCTATTGTACTGTTCAGTTACTTGAATACTGAAGGAATGATGCTGCTTGTAATAATACCAACGTGGTTTTTCAGCTTTTTCGACAGCTATGCCATGAGAAGAAGGATCAAAAAAGGAGAAGAAGTAGAAGACAGTGTTATATTTGATTATAACATACTTATAGAGAACAAAAGGATTGTAGGTATGGTAATGCTGTTCCTCGGAATTCTGGGAGTAGTAAATGCCTTTGGACGCTCAGTCTTTCAACTCGTCTTTGGAGGGGATCTCTATTGGTCAATTAGAAGAAGCATAATGCCTATTGCATTGATAGGAGCAGGAGTTTATATGCTTTCGAAATCAAAGAAGAAGGAAGAAGTAAAAAACACTGAGGACATTATAGAAATTGAAGAAGAGAATGAAGAAGAAAATGAAGAAGAAATTGAAGCAGCAGAATAAAACGGCAGACAGATTTTATATAAGTCTGATATAATATATATTAGGATGAAACTCGTAAAATTAAATATTTTGCGGGTTTTTTTCAATAGACGCCGTCAGAAAAGAGGTGGATTTTATGAATTTAATTATTGAAAAAGATGCCATAGCTTATATAAAAAAACATACCAAAGATAGCGCAGTGACCCTATATATACATGCAGCAGGCGGCGGCTGATGTTCAATACATGCTCCGACAGTTCAGTTGGGGAAGCCGGACAAAACCGAAAACTTTGATTTGTATAGTGTTGATGGAGTTGACGCATATATAAAAAAGGGAACCAGGGTTCTCAACGATCAGATTCATATTTTTTTGAGAAAGTTTTTATGGATAAAGGATTTGGCAGTTGACGGAATACGTGTCGATTACTAATAGCCTTTTTTATACAT
>CALMRR010000004.1 GCA_937871925.1 uncultured Petrotoga sp. | reverse complement strand
AAATGAAAGTTTCCAAACTGTTTTTCAAACTTACCGAAGTATTCTGTATAAAAGATATCTTTTTGGGTCTGTCCGCCAAAAAAGAACCATATCTGTCTTTTTTTCTCGTTCTTTTGGAGAAGATCTGTCACTATGGACTTTATCGAGGACATTCCTGAACCGCCTGCTATACATATCATATCACGTCCGTCATCACGGACATACAAGTTTCCGAAAGGACCCTTGAGTTCGATTTCATCTCCCTGCTTTAGCTTTTGGTGAATATATCCGGAAACCTTTCCGCCCGGAACATGTTTTACTATAAACTGCAGAGTACCTGAGTCCGCAGGTGTTGAAGATATAGAGTAAGTTCTGCTTGTTTTGGCACCTTGGCTATCTGGCATAACAGAAAATGACATTATCTGTCCGGCAAGAAAGGATAGTTCCTTTGGAGAAATAAGCTCAAGATTTATTTCTTTTATGTCGTGGGTCAGATCAATAATGCTTTTTACAACTGCTTTGTA
The DNA here is from genome assembly GCA_937871925.1 of uncultured Petrotoga sp. Taxonomy (GTDB): domain Bacteria; phylum Thermotogota; class Thermotogae; order Petrotogales; family Petrotogaceae; genus UBA5851. The sequence continues at coordinate 4,033 of CALMRR010000004.1, read as the reverse complement.
TATCTGTGGCTTTATCCTGCTAATAACCTGCTGATCCATAAGCTCCATCTCCTTGTCTGTTAAAGTAAAGGCAACGTACTGTTATTATATGTAATTAGAATGTCGGGACAATTATAACAGATTTAAATTTTCCTAACCGGCTGTCGGATTAAAGTTTTGAGTTTTTCCGGAGCCGCTCTTCTGGGATCTCCCATATACACTTCATGGTGCAGACCTGTCATCTTATATCCTTCGTGGTTTATAAACTCATGAAGCTTTTTCACTGTAGGTTCTTCCTGTGCATACGGCCCAATATGGAGTATCTGAGCGCACAACCCTTCTTCAAAGCTATCGAACGAAAGCAAGGAGGTGTCTACATCTTCCTTTTTCTTTTTTAACAGTTCCTTAATTCCACAGTCGAAGATCTCCCTTGTTATGAAGTCCGGTTGAACTATAAAGACCTTCCATTTCCATTCTTCTTTCTTTTCAAGACTGAAGGTGCTCATTTCATCTGTCCACCAGAGCCCTTCCAGAGGCATTACCGTATAAAGCGGATTGTCGGTCTGCTTAAGCATGAATTTGATGGTATAGGTTATGGAATAAAGTGCAGACATGGTTTTTTGGAAAAGAACACTGTTGTTGGGATTACCATAACCACAGCAGCTTATTATTTTTAATTTGGGAGCAGTAACAAAGTGAGGTTCGGTTTTTTTTGTGTCGTAAAGATCCTTAAGTACTTTTTTGAGATCAAGGTTCATAAATCACCTCCGGCTGATGTTATTGATTTAGTACAGTAATATTATAAAACAAAAAGTATGACACAGATAGTCATACTTTTATGGTATTTCTTTCATTTCTAGCGGAGAATAAATCTTTTGGGAATAAGTTCTTTCATGGGAGATACTGTGTATATATCGGTGCTTTGGGCTATGGTTATATAAGCTCTTTCTTTTTCTTCAAGTAGCTGTTTGAAGAAAAAGATATCGTGCTTTGAAGAGAGCCCTGGGACATAAGTCATTCTCAGCTCATACTCTATGGATGATTTTCTTAAAGTATCAACTGTTTGTAAGACCCTTGAAAAATCAGCAGGAGAGCCTGTAAGCTTTTGATAATTTTCAGGGGCGGCTTTTATTTCAAGAGCGCAGTAATCGATAAGGTTTTCATGCGTAAGCTCACTTATCATCTGCGGATTTGTTCCGTTTGTATCAAGCTTGATATAGTATTTGAGAGTATTTTTGAGATGTTCTATAACTGCTGTAAGTTCTTTATGTATAGTAGGTTCTCCGCCTGTTATACATATAGCATCTACTCTTTTGCGGAGAAATTCTGCCTGCTTCAAGATATATTCAATACTTATCTGTTCTTTTGTGTCTGAGTAAGCTATGCTGTGATTATGACACCAGGGACATCGCATATTGCAGCCCTGTGTGAAAAGCACCGCACTTACAAAATCCGGAACATCAACAAAAGAAAAAGATCTTATTCCTGCAAACATTTGGAATCACTTCTCAAGGAGAACTGAACTCTGTGAAGATATTCCTGTTTTTTACCGGCATTCCAGACCTTTACAGGCCGGTAGTACCCTACTATTCTTGAATAAACCTCGGTTTCCCTTGAACATATAGGACAGGTGAACTTCTCGCCTGATATATAGCCATGGACAGGACATATTGAAAAAGTAGGGGTAATGCTCATATATGGAAGCCTATAATTGGTAAAAGCCTTTTTAATAAAGTCTTTTAATACATTGGCCGAAGAAATTTTCTCTCCGACGAAAATATGTACCACTGTTCCTCCAGTCCACCTTGTCTGAAGATCTTTCTGGTGTTCAAGCAGATCAAACGGATCAATGAAGGAGTTAACAGGTGGATGGACAGAGTTGGTATAGTATGGAGTTTCATCTGTTCCGCTGAAAAAAGCGGAGTTTCCGTACTCTTTCTTGTCAATGCAGGCAAGACGGTATGAGGTTCCTTCGGCCGGTGAAGCTTCCAGATTATAAAGATTATTCGTTTCTTCAGTGAACTCTTTCAGAGTGAAAAGCATAAAATCCATTATTTCAAGAGCCTTTTCTGTTCCGTCCCGGCTCAGTATGCCATCGCTTATTCCCATATTCAGAAGACCTTCATGCATGCCTACCAGACCAATGGTTGAAAAATGGTTCGCCCAGTACTGTCCGCTAAGCGAATAGATTTTATCAAGATATACCCTGCAGTAGGGGAACATTCCAGATACGGTAAGTTCTTCTATGTATCTGCGTTTTATTTCAAGACTTTCTTTTGCAGTGTTCATAGCATCCTTAAGAAGTGTGTAAAATTTTTTGAAATCATTATGACTCATCATAGCAATTCTGGGAATATTTATTGTTACTACACCTATGGATCCGGTAAGAGGGTTTGAGCTAAAAAGACCGCCTCTGCGTATGGAAGTATCGTTTTCATAACTTTTATTTGAGATATTGAAGGACTGAGAAAGCTTTCCGATATGATTCATCACAACGGTATTATCAAGCCTGAGTCTACAGCACATGCTCCTTACATCTTGGGGTGAGATATCCGAACTTATATAATTTGCAAAGTATGGAGTACCGTACTTTGCGGTAAGTTCAAGGATTTTTTCAGCCACAGGGCTGTTCCAATTGAACTCTTTGGTTATATTGTAAGTCGGAATCGGAAAAGAAAACGGCCGCTGTTCGAAATCTCCGTTGCTCATTACTTCTACAAAGGCGGTGTTTATCATATCCATCTCTTTCTGAAAGTGTTTGTAGGTAAGCTCTTTTTCTATGCCTCCGATGATGGCTTTCATATCTGCAAAATTCGGAGGTACCGCAAGATCGAAGGTGATATTGCTGAAAGGTGATTGAAATCCTACTCTTGTAGGTACGTTCATATTAAAAACAAACTCCTGCATATTTTGTTTTACGGTTTCATATGAGAGTCTGTCATAATAAATAAAAGGAGCCAGGAGGGTATCAAAGTTTGAAAAGGCAACGGCACCTGCAACCTCTCCCTGCATGGTGTAAAGAAAGTTTACCATCTGCCCCAGAGCGGTTCTAAAATGCTTTGCCGGACCGCAGGAAATTTTGTTTTCAACTCCGCCGAAGCCTCTTTGGAGAAGATCATGCAGATCCCAGCCGACACAGTAGCTTGAAAGGCATCCCAGATCGTGAATATGAAAAAGCCCGCTGTTATGATAAAAAGGGATATTACGGTTTTTTTGTCCGTATATATCTTCAAGCCAAAAATCCTTTATGGCCTGCTGATGTATGTGGTTGTTCAGTCCCTGAAGGGAATACTGCATATTGGAATTCTCTTTTACCTTCCAGTCTGACATATCGATATAAGAAAGAATAGTGTCTTTCATAAGCCACCCCCATAAAAAATATTTCTAAACAATTTTCCTGTTTAGAAATATTCTACTACAGAATACTATATATTGTGTGTTAATTTTTTTGAATACAATATGTTGTTACCTTGGATACATCACGGACATACATCAGTGCTTAAAAGTAATTTTTGTTAATTCAGAATTAAAGTTAAGAAAGCTTCTTATGGTGTTGATGGATCTTTTTTTGAAGCTGTTCTACCTCAAAGCTTTTCTGAGAAAGCTGCAGCTCAAGCATTGCATTAAGAGATTTAAGCTCTTCGTTTATTATGCTGCTTTCAAGTGAAACTGCGTTTATATAAGAAGTTCCGGATTTTAAGGAAAGCCAGAGTATCTGAGTAAATACAAAAACAAATATTCCAAGGCATGTAAAATCATCATAACCCAGGTACTGCCCGGATATTAAAGAACCAAGAAGCTGAAAGTACATAAATCCAGTGCAAGCAACGATAAAAGATAAAGGAACCCGAGCTTTTTTAAATAAAGCATATCCAGTTACAAAAAAGACATAAGCAGAGATAAAAAATATCAGAAGAATATAAAAAAAGTATACCGTACTCCAGTAGGAAGGAGAAAGGAAAAACCCTGCCAGAGAAACTCCTACGCAAAAAGTACCGTAAAGCTTAATAGCAGCTCTGCCTCTTGAAAAATCAAAAAGCTCTGAAACAAAAAG
>CALMRR010000003.1 GCA_937871925.1 uncultured Petrotoga sp. | reverse complement strand
AGTCGCATTTATCTGTTGAACAGAATAAAAGATACTTTCAAGCTCTCTATAAATTTCATCGGAAGAATTAATCATACTTATACTATTTCCTTTTGCAAGATACCCCTCTTCAAGCATTTCTGAAAATTCATTCCCGATCCTATAATATACATTTCCGATTTCCTTCATCTGAAAGTACTTATAAACAACGAGTATGATTACTATGCCGAAACATAAGAGCATTATCCTGGTAAAAAGAAAGTATCTGCTGACAGATTTTATTATACTTTTCATTTCGCCCTCTCCTTAGCATATTTATTACGACAATTAATTTTATCATAATTTTATTACCTTTATTGCTTGCTGAAATTTTCATAAAAACACTATCTAATGAAATTTTTTTCATGTTAGTCATTCCATTCTGCCTATAACAATTATGAAATCCACTTGTCATTATCCGGAAAATAAATTATAATTATTTGGAGTAAAATATGTAATTGCCATATTAATGTGAGGGGGTCATACTATGAATCTGAATGTTTACTCTGAAATAGGAAACTTAAAAAAAGTAATGCTCCACAGACCTTCCAAGGAACTTGAAAATCTAGCCCCTGAATACTTACAGGAATTACTATTTGACGATATACCTTACTTGGAAAAAGCGCAACAGGAACATGATGAGTTTGCATCAATCCTCCGGAATGAAGGGGTTGAAGTTGTTTATCTGCTAGATCTTCTGCAGCAGACCTTATCCTCATGGGAACTTAAATCTGAGTTTTTGCGAGAGTTCATTGACATGTCGGAAATAACCAATCCTTACATATCCCAGGCTTTATATGATTTTCTTGTTTCCATGGATACTAGGGCCATGATTGAAAAGTTGGTCTGCGGTTTGAGAACTGAAGAACTCGGTCTGAAAAAAGACATCTTTTCCGTCCAGGTCAGAAAATCAAAGCTAAATCATCCCTTCTTTCTCGACCCGCTTGTTAACCTTTACTTCCAGCGAGATCCGGTTGCAGTCGTGGGAAGAGGTGCTACCATAAACAGGATGAATACTCCGGCAAGAAGACGTGAATCAATGTTTATGGAGTATGTGCTTAAATATCATCCGGATTTTTCACGTTCGCCGTTTTACTATTCAAAGGATATGCCTTACTCAATTGAAGGCGGAGATATCCTGATTCTTAACCGTAATACGCTTGCGATAGGAATATCTCAGAGAACCGAACCTGAGGCACTTGAAATAATCGCAAAAAAAGTCTTTTATGAATACGGAGATGAGTTTGATACCATAATAGGTGTCCTTATACCGTCTTTAAGAGCTTTTATGCATCTTGATACCGTTTTCACTATGGTTGATTACGATAAGTTCGTCGTACACTCCAAGCTTGAAAAAAATATGAAGTTTTTTACTATACGCAAAAAAGAGAAGGATGAATTCGAAATAGCTGAAGAAACTGCACCTCTGAACGTTGTACTGGAAAAATACCTTAAGATTAAAAAAGTCACCCTTATAAAATGCGGAGGCTCTGATGATATTGCTGCTTCAAGGGAACAATGGAATGACGGTTCAAACTCTCTTGCCATAAGACCTGGAGAGGTTGTAGTCTATGACCGTAACAGAATAACCAATGCCGAACTCAACAAATACGGGATAAAAACCCTTGAAATTCCATCAAGTGAGCTTTCACGAGGAAGAGGCGGTCCAAGATGTATGAGTATGCCCCTTTTCAGGCAGGACTAACATGATAGCCGGTAAAAGATGTCCGTGGTCTGGTTCTTCTGAGCTTTATAGAAAATATCATGATAAGGAGTGGGGAGTTCCCGTACATGATGAGAAGAAACATTTTGAATTTATCTTACTTGAAAGCTCTCAGGCAGGACTGAGCT
>CALMRR010000002.1 GCA_937871925.1 uncultured Petrotoga sp. | reverse complement strand
TTTTTATACCTTTTCTGAACTCATCAATAAACTCATTTACCCTGCCTTGTGGTTTTTCCTTACCGCTTTTTGCATACTCCAGTATAAATCCTTCGAAAGTTCTTATAAAAGTATCAATCATAAGGAAAATCCCGCGCATCTTTGTCAGAACATCTTCTTTAGAAGAAAAAAGCTCATATATTTTTTCTCTGTAATCCTTCCAGTAAAATCTTATAAGACTTATCATAAGCTCATCTTTAGTATGAAAGTAATTGTAAATTGTACCGGTTGCAATGTTTGATTTTTTTGCGATCTCACGCATATTCAGCTTTTGGTATCCCTGAGCTTTCAAAAGTTCAAAAGCACTTCTCAGTATTAAATTTTCAACATCTTCTATTGTTTTTGGCATCAGTCACCCCACTGCATATTTTTGATAGAAACTGTTTTTTATTTTTTATGAACACCGTTCATAAAAAATATATACTTTTTTTTTTACTTTGATATAACTTTCTGATTAATTATTGACATAAAAAAGCCCGGTCTTTTAAAAGACCGGGCTTAGTGCTAATTGAGCTTGAACGTTATCTGGGTCAGAGATTGATTTATCATAGTAGGAGAGTTTTTGAAGGAAGTCCTTATGATCTTTGCATAGAACTCCTCGGGGAGAAGGAAGGTATACACAACTATATCTGCCGTATTCTGTTCAAAAACGGTAGAACCAAGATCTATGACTCCAGAAGCTTTCCTGAGCATAGATACAAAATCTACATAACTGTCGTAATCAATGTTCATTATATTCATCTCAAGAGGAAGACCATTCGCAACCTGACTCATCCAGTCCTTGACAATAAGTCTTGAAAGGCTTTCTCCTATGGTATAGGCTGCTTTTCCCACTGCATTTTTTACTGCAATTGCGGCAGAAACATCGGCCTTACCTTCTGTAACTGAATCAGAGGCAATAATCTGTCCGGTCTGTGTCCAAAATACCTTAAGATTTACAGTTGCCCTTGCCCCCATGAGACCGCTTATGCTGCCTGTGCTTTCTCCAAAAAGTTCACCGGTTATAAGAACATCCACACCATACTTTCTGAATGACTTAAGATCAGGGGTGAAATCAGCTTTTATCTGCATAAGCTCCTGAAGCCTTTCGGTATCATAAACATCAAACCCGTACTCTTTAAGCCTGTTAAGAAGGTTTACTTCTGCAGACCTGTCCTCAAAGCTTAAAATACCTTTGTAAAGGTTGGCAGGTATCCAGACTCCTACTTTTGGCTTTCTCATCTTTTTAATCACAAAGAAAAAATCATCGTCCGGAATATCTTTGCTTACTTCAAATGAACATTTTACTTTATAATAACTTATCTGGAAAGCACTTTCACTGAGTATCTTTTCGCTCTTAATATATCCCTGTGTCTTAGTATAAGTCTGTTTATCCACAAGGGTGAAGTTAGATACCTGTGATTGAGAGTAAAGTTTAAGCCCAACTACCTGCTGAAGCGCTTTTAATCTTGCATCTAAGAGTGCGTCATCCTTATCAATTCCTATTCCTTCAACCACGACTGTTTCTACAGAAGGTGCAATGGCTACGTCAGATGTTCTGTTCTGCTTATACAGCTCCTGCTGAAGCTCAAAATACGTTTTTTGCTTTGCCGGAGCACTGCAGGAAGTAATCATAACCAATAGAGCTATGACCGAAAGAAAAACTAAAGCTTTTTTCATCTTATCACCCCTTATAATAATATTTTCCTGATTCCTGATAGATCA
>CALMRR010000001.1 GCA_937871925.1 uncultured Petrotoga sp. | reverse complement strand
CTTATCTTTTCAATGGGATATCCGCTGTCTGAAAGCATTTTTTCATAATCAAAAGCTATCCCGTGGATTTCATATTTCTGATAATCGACTCCCACAGATTTTTTCATTATTTCATTTTTTCTGGACATTACAGCTTCATATGAGTTATCAATCATCAAAATCACCTTTCATTATCTCCTGAAGCTTATTTACGGCAAGTATTAGTTCAGGGACAGGCTCCCCAAAATTATGTTCATATTTGGGATTGACTGCTATCATCTTACCCTTTACCTCTCTTCCTGTCACTGTTTCTACAGATACTTCCTGGCCTATACATGCAGATTCATCCTTTAAAAAACCTTTCACACGTATTTCAAGCGGAACCTTTCTGGTATCCTCCGGAAGATTAGCAGTACGCTCCTCAGGCCTGAGCCCTGTAAAACATATCTGTACAAGACTCCCTTTCGGAAAGAATTGTTTTTCATTCTGCATGTTAATTATCCCCCAGTAAAGCTCTGGGCATTGGCATGTCTATCATGCTCTTAAGTCCTGGGTCGATGTTTTCTATTACAAAAGGTATCATATTAGTAGCAAGAGCTATAGTTCCCTTTCCACCAGGTATCTCCGGCTTGGTTGAAACTGAGATGCTCGGATCACCGTCTATCCATATGTAATCTCCGGTATTTACATTTTCAAGCTCCGGCCTTACCTGCTGGGGATGTTCAAGCTCTATAAGTAGCGTATCTCCACAGTAGGCTTTGGCAATATGCTTGCATCCTGCGACCATTCCGGGTTCAACCCTTACATACTTGGTTTCTCTTAAAACGTTGGATATTATCGGTTCCCTTGTCTGTTCTATTCTGTCTATCTCCCAACCAAGTGCCTGGGAAATCATATATATTGACTGTTCAAAACCTATGTGTCCGACTATTTTACCGCTTTCAAGGCCTTCTTTAAACTGCTCGGGACTGGTTCCTACTCCCTGAGTTTCCATTACTGTGGGTCCGAAAGGCGAAAGATCATTTATTCTTGCAGCTTTTATCTTCTTAACGTTCAGCATGGCCGCTGTCATAGTTATGATCTGGGTATCAAGAACAAAACCAGGATTTATACCGGTTCCTAATACTGTCACTCCATATCTTCTGGCCATATTATCTATTTCTTCTGCTTCCTCAGGATTAGTTACAAAAGGATACGCCATTTCTTCTGCAATCGTTATAACATTGATATGTCTCTTTATCGCCTGAATTATCTGCGATTTAACAACCTTCACGAAAGAGTTGGTGGCAATCACAACCAGGTCAGGATTACTGTCTTCAAGCATTTTAACTGGATCTGAGTATATTACTATTCCGGTATCTTTTGTTCCGAGAATATTCCCTATATCTTTTCCCATAAAATCTTCCCTGGAATCATATACTCCTACCAAACTTAGATCATACTTGGTCATTATGTTCCTGGCTATACCGCTTCCCATAGCTCCGAAACCCCATACTGCAACTCTATACATGTTATTCCCCTCCTTAAATGAAATTTTTTTCATTCAGTATAATATATGATACAATTTTCATTAAAAAAAATCCATTCAGATTAAAGCTGTTAATATAAGACTATCTGCTATTAAGGCTGAATTAAGCATTGTAAACTTTATAAAACGCATTCATACAAAAAAATCACTCTTGAAAGAGTGATCTTTTTGATACGTGTTTTTTATTAATATTATGGCATAATATGAACTTTATACTATGAATAGAATATGAGTTTATATTCTTCTCAGAATATAAATCTTTCTATTTCCGAAATAACCTGAGCTACTTTCGCTATATCCTTTCCTCCTGCCTGTGCAAAATCAGGTTTTCCTCCTCCGCCTCCACCAAGAAACTGAGCTATTTTTTTGGCTATACCACCGGCATTGTGTGCTTTAGTCATAAAAGAAGGAACTTTCACGCAGAATATTACCTTATCGCTCCTGCTGAAAAGTACAATCAGAGCTTCTCCTTCTTTCTGTGCAATTATATCGATACTGTTTCTGAGCACATCTGGTTCAACATTTTCAAAAACACCGCAGATAACTTTTATGTTATTTATCATCCGTGCATTTTTAATGAACCCGTCCAGAGACTGTCCGGCAAGTTTTTCTTCCAGCCTTTTTATCTCCTTGGTAAGGTTTCTTGTAAGTTCTAAAGTCTGAAAAGCTTTTTCTTCAATGTTTTCAGACGATGCATCCAAAATTTTTGATGTGTTCGTAACCTTTTTTGAAAGCTCGTTAACGTACTCATATGAGTTTATTCCAGTAAATGCTTCTATTCTTCGTATTCCCGAAGAGACAGAAACTTCGGATATTATTTTAAAAAGTCCTATCTCGCCAGTATTGGAAACATGAGTTCCGCCGCAAAGCTCACTTGAAAATCCTCCGGCTTTTACAACCCGTACGGTATTGCCGTACTTCTCCTGGAAAAGGGCAATTACATTCTCATTTTTTGTTTCTTCAAGTGATTTTATCTCAGTAATTACAGGATAAGCTTTAAGAATTTCAGTATTTACAATTCTTTCTATCTGAGCTATCTGTTCCTGGCTCAGAGCCTGAAAATGAGTAAAGTCAAACCGTAACCTTTTAGAATCAACAAAAGACCCTGCCTGTTTTACATGGGAACCTGCTACTATTCTCAAAGCACTGTGCAGAAGATGTGTGGCGGTATGATTGCGCTTTATAGCAGCTCTGTTTTCTTCATTAATATGAAGTGAAAGGATGTCCCCTTTTTTTATAGTACCCTTGGTAACAGAAACTTTATGGGATACAACTTCATTATAAATGACTTTGACTTCATCTACAAGTGCAACAGCACTCTCTGAAAGTATCTCACCGGTATCGGAAATCTGTCCGCCTTTTTCAGCATAGAAGGGTGTACTTGCAAATATCAGTTCAGCCTGTTCACCCTCTGAAACTGTTTCTGAAAGTTCAGAACCTTTGATTATATATAAAAGTTTTTGAACATCATGATTTTTTTCATATCCGGTAAATACTGTATTTTTAAGCTCTTCACCGACAATTTTATATGCCTGGTTAGCTTTGTCGTATTCTTTTTCTCCAGCTGCATTTCTGGCTCTATCCCTCTGTTCCTTCATAAATGTTTCAAAGCTTTGCTCATCAACCTTAAAACCTTTTTCTTGGGCTATCTCTATTGTAATATCTATCGGGAAACCATACGTATCATAAAGTTCAAAAGCTACTGCTCCCGGTATGATTTTATCGGATAAGGCATTTGTAATCTCGTTAAGTTTATCTATACCTTTTTCAAGAGTCTGTAAAAATCTTTCTTCTTCAGCCCTGACTATTTTTTTTACAAACTCTTTTTTCTCAGATAGCTCAGGATAGATCTTTTCCATCCTTTCAACCAACGAATCTATTATTTCGGACATAAAAGGCTCTTTTTTCCCTAGAAGGTTACCATGCCTTAATGCCCTGCGAAGAACTCTGCGCAGAACATATCCTCTCCCTTCATTTGAAGGAAGAACACCTTCGGCTACTGTAAATGCGACAGCCCTTGTATGGTCGGCAATTACTTTTATAGATACATCTGTTTTTTCAGACTCTCCATACTTTATACCGAAACTTTTTTCTATCACCTTTATAGTCGGTTGGAAAAGAT